>CAZWBW010000066.1:0-16230 GCA_964632355.1 uncultured Anaerolineaceae bacterium
TCTCTCCGCCGAGCACCACCATTGTGAGACCGCTGGCCGCAGGGTGGTCCGGCCCCGTGTAGTCCTCTCGCAGCATCGGTTCCGTCACCACGATCGTTCCGCCCGGCTCCAGCGCGGCGAAACACCGCTGCAGGATGCGCGCGCAGTCTTCGTCGCCCCAGTCGTGCAATACGCTGGAGAGCAACAACATGTCATGGCCGTTTGGCAAATCGTCGTCGAAGAACGAACCCGCAGCGAACGCCACCCGGTCCTGCATCCCCGCCGCCCGGATGCGTTGCTCGGCCAACGGCCGCACCTCGGGCAGGTCGAAGATCGTCGCTTTCATGTCCGGGTAGCGCTCGAGGATCGTGAGCGTGTAGCCGCCCGCATTGCCCCCGACATCGAGCAACCGTTTCGCCTGCCCGAAATCGACCTGCCCCATGAGCCATCGTGCGCCGTGCACCGCGTTCGAAAACATCCCGTCGGCGAACCACGCCTGCTCCTCGGGGCCGAACGACGCGAACATGTCGTGCTGCCCGTCTGGCGTGTACGGCTTCCCGCTCTTCAGCGACCCCGGCAGGTGCGCGATCGCGTCGTAGAAGCCGTGGAACAACAGGCCGCGCCCGCCCACATAGTCGGGGCTCGAACGCACCAGGAACTTCGATGCTGCCTCCGTGTTCGCGAACCGGCCGTCTGCGCGGCGCTCCACGAGATCCTGGCTGGCAAGGAACGCTAGCAGCGCGGGCAGCACCCGGGGTGCGAGTCCGAACCGCTCCCGCAATGCGTCGAGCGAAAGCGGGCCGCGTTCGAGCTCGTCGAAGAGCCCGATCTGCAGGCAGAACGACAACGCCTGTGCCCGGATCGCCCCGTCCTCCAGCGCGTAAATGCGGAGCCGTGCAGCTTCGAGCCGATCCATAACGACATAGTGCAGCCGTTTCCGGGCTCGGCCAATTCGCACGCGGTCACCAGTGCGTCACACAACCGTCCCTGCGGCCCCCGGTCGGACAGGCAATCGACCGTCGATTGCAAAGACAACGTAAATCCTGTGCAAACGAGGACAACACATGGCGCGCCACAACCTCGATGCCTCTCGCGCAGAGCACGACGTCACCGACCACGAGTCCGGGCAGGGCCTGGCGGAATATAGCCTCATCATCGCGTTCGTAGCCCTGGTGGCTATCGCAGGCCTGAACATCCTGGGCCGCGCAATCGCGGACTCCGACGGCTTCAAGCTCTTCGACCTCTTCTAAGGCTGCGACCGCCAGGCCCCTGCCCTTGCCCGGGTCTTGCCCCTAATAGGGACAACCGGGCGCCTTCGCCCGGCGTTTGGCTGTCCGCACGTGTCCCTACGGGCTAGACTCGGCACGAGATGCGCCCGGTTTCTATCGCGCTCCTCAGCGCCCTTGCTCTTCCGTTCCTGTTCGTCTCCTCAGTGTTCGCCCACGCGGAGCCAGCGCGCGTGTCGCCGGGCTCCGGCGCGGTGCTCAACGAGGCCCCCACGCTCATCGAAATCGAGATGTCGCAGGAAATGACCCGCCGCGAAGGGGCCAACGACATCGACGTCCTCAACGAAGCCGGCGAGGAAGTCACCGAAGTCAGCGCCGAAATCGATAACGCGAACCGCAAGCTGATCTCGGTCCCCCTCCCCGAGGGACTCCCACCCGGCGTCTACACCGTCAAGTGGAAGACCCTGAGCGCCGAGGACGGCGACGCCGACGAAGGCGAGTACACCTTCACCGTCGATCCGAACGCCGAACCGGACCCCGGCCGCGAAAACCTGCGGGAGCGCCTCCCGACGCCCGAGCCTGAACAGCAAGAAGATTCCGGTGCCCCGCCGCCGCGCCTGGACGTGGGTGGTGGAGACGGTGAAGGCACGTCCTGGGTGCTCGTGACGGCCGTCGCTGTGGGTTGTCTCGTACTTGGGAGTGGGACCACCTACCTGTTGGTCCAGAAAAAGGGATGAGGCCGCTTCTCTGGGTAGCCGCCGTGCTGGCCGTGGTGGGCACGGTCATCGTTCGCGCCAATGATGTGGGCGCGCACGCGGTCCTCGTGAGCGCCGAACCCGCCGAGAACGCATTCCTCCAGCGGCCACCCGGGGAAATCACGCTCACCTTTAGCGAACCTCTTGCGCCGGACAACAGCACTGTCCGCGTTCTCGATGCCGCCGGGCGAGAAGTGCAGATCCTCGATCTCGAGTTCTCCCGGAACGGCCTCACGATGCGGGCGTTCCTCCCGGAGCTCGAGCCGGGCATCTACAACGTGCTCTGGTCGAACGTCTCCGTAATCGACGGGCACGGTCTCCGTGGTGCCTATCCGTTCACCGTGCTCATGCCCGATGGCTCCGTCCCGGACCAGGTGAACGCGGTCGGCGGCCTCTCGACCGAGGCGGATCCCGCCCCTGACGCCGAAGGTGTCGCAGTACGGGCGCTGGCCCTGCTCGGGCTTCTCCTGGCCGCCGGGCCGCCAGTGCTCATCCTGCTCGGCGCCGTCTCCAGCGAAAGCGTTCGCCGGGCGCTCACCGGCACGGTGGTGCTGGGCGTTGCGGTCCTCGCGATCGCCACGCTCCTCAACCTCCAGCTCATCCGCGAGACGTACAGCGGCCGATCGTTCATCGACCTCCTGCTCGATACCCGGGCGGGCAACTACTGGATCGCCCGGATGGGCGCCGTGCTGTTCATCGGCGCTGTCGCGAGCTTCTTCACCGAGCGGCCGCAGCTGGCGTCGGCCGGCGCACTCGTCGGGACCGTCGTCTATCTCTGGGGGTTCACCGCTACAAGCCACGCTGCTGCCAGCACTGGCAGCAGCTGGGCGCAGCTCTTCGACATCCTCCACGGCGTCGCCGCGGTCGTCTGGATTGGCGCGGTCATCGCCCTTGCTGTCACCGCGCGCTCCGCCCTGCGAAACGGGAATTACCGTGAGTTGATGCCCCGCTTCTCGCTTGTCGCCTCGCTATCGGTATTCGTCCTGCTCGGGACGGGCGTGATCAACGCGTTCATCGAGATCGACTCGTGGGCCAAGCTCATCGATACCCGCTACGGGGTGGCCCTGCTGGTCAAGCTCGCGCTCATGGCGGCGCTGCTCGCTGTCGCGCTCTACAACGCACGCCGCGGGCGACGCCTCCTCGTCTCGACCCGGAACCCGCGCCCGTTCATCGCCACCGTTACCGGCGAGGCGCTACTTGGCATCGCTGTCTTCGCCGCCGCGGCGGTCCTCACACAGTCCACGGTCTCGAAGGGCATCGTCGACACTCCCGAGGCTCGCCCGTTTGAAGGCAGTGTCGCCGTCGAAGGCTACGACATCGCATTGAACGTCGACCCGAATCGCACCGGCGTGAACACCTACACCGTCGAAGTCCTGCGCGATGGTACACCCGCGGCCGACACCGACTCCGTACGCCTCACCTTCCGCTACCTCGAAGACGAAACGGTCGGGCCGGCGCGCCTCAACCTCGATGGTTCTCCCGGGGCCGAGTCGTTCTCCGGCCAGGGGCCATATCTCACGCTGGAAGGCAACTGGCGGGTCGAAGTCGAAGTGCGTCGCACCGACGCCGACGACCTCCGCGCTTTCTTCGACGTTCGCCCTGCAGGAGCGGCGGTGAACACCGTTCGGCGCGGCGGAGCCTGGGACAACCCTGCGCCCGGGCTCGATTGGAACCAGTTCGGCGGCCTGGTGCTGTTCATTGCCGGGCTTGGGTTCGCGCTCTTCAAGGGGTACCTCTGGCGCTTTGGGAAGGTCGGAGGGTGGACCGGTAATAGCGCTACGGCCGTCTTCTTCGGCATGGGCGCGCTCCTCATGTTCGGCATCCACTCACACGACGAAGTGGGCGCGAACCTGCGAAACCCGATCTTCCCGGACCAGAACTCGATTTCGATTGGTCGGCAGATCTACCAGCAGAACTGCGCCACGTGTCACGGCCCAAACGGCGTCCCGCCCGGAGGGCTCGACCTCAAGCCCTATCCGCTGGACCTGACCGTCCACGTTCCGCAGCACCCGGACGGGGAGCTCTTCAGGTTCATCAGCGAAGGCATCCCCGGTACGGCCATGCCCGCCTGGAGCGAACAGGGGCTAACCGACGAAGAGATCTGGCACACCGTGAACTTCTTAAGGACCCTGGGCGCGGTGGACCAATAGGGCTATCGCCCCCGCTGCACCGCGATTACCTGGAGCGCGCCCAGCGCGAGGAACATGTTCGCGACCGCGGTCGTGAGTAGCCGCGCGTCGGATTCGAACGTGCCCCAGCGGAGTGCCACGAGCACCCAGACGGCGATCCCCGCCGCCACGTTGAGCAGCCCGACCCAGCGAACGATCCAGTCAGCAGGCCACGCCAGCACGCCGATCAGTGCCACCCCGGCCGCCACGAAAACCAACGCCGCCGCGAGCACGGCGCCGGGTGCAACGTCGAGCCCGGTGGCGAAGTCGTTCCGGAAGAGCAGCAGCATCGCGCCCACCAGGAACTCGAAGAGCGCATCGATAACGAGGACGGCACGGAGCGGTCGCGAAGCGGTTCGGGTGGTCATACCCTCGATCCTGAGCCGGGAAGCAGCAGGGGCGCAACCCGCAACGGCCGTCAGCGCCGTCAGCGAGGCAGCGGCCCCGTGAGCGACGCGCGCTGCGAAATCTCGAGCCAGTTCCCGTCCGGGTCGCGAACGAACGAGATGCGGGCCGTTTCCCCAAGTGTCCTTGGCGGTGCGCCCTCCGTGCCGCCGCGCTCAAGGATCCGGGCGTGCTCGGCGTCGCAGTCGCGGACCTGCACCGTCAGGTACCGGAAGCCAGTCCCCCGCATCTCGCCCATCGGCGGTTGCTCCGGGTCCTCCTCGAGCAGCACCAGCGTCGTGCCGCAGCGAAACCGGCCGGGCGCCAGCCGTTCGAACCCCAGCACGTCGCCGTAGTAGTGCTCCGCTGCCTCGAGCGACCGCACCCGGAAGCGGACGCCGAGCCGCTCTACGTCGTCGAAGCCTTCGGGCACAAGCCGCACCCGGTTCCCATCCGGGTCGCGCAGGTAGTAGAAGGTCCCGCGCCGCGCGATCAGCAGCTCCGCGATGCCCGTCGGAGTGCCGTCTGGCACCGGTTCCTTGGAGTGGTTCACCTTCAACACCGAACCGTTCATCGCGTGCCGGTGTTGCTGGTTTCCGCCCCCGAGCGGCAGTAGCTCTTCGAACGGCAGCCCGACATCGAGCTGGTAGAACCGGAGCATTTGCGGCAGCCGGTTCGTGAACAGTCCGACGTCGAGGTGCGGCTTCGCAAGTTCCATTCGGGGCCTCCCAGCGCCAGTGCCGGCCGTGACGTAGAATCAGCTTCACGCAACCCAACTACTGGAGAAACCCATGGTCACCATCGTCGGCAACGTCAAGCCTGAAGACGACTATACCCATCCCCTCGGTCCCGAAGAGAACTTCAACGAGTCCGTCTACTTCAACTTTTTCGATCGCGAGAAGCAGATGGGCGGTTTCCTTCGTATCGGCAACCGCGCCAACGAAGGCTACGCCGAAGTGACCGTCATTGTGTACCTGCCCGATGGGTCGGCCCTGTTTAACTTCAAGCGCCCGCAAATCTCCTCCAACGACGGCTGGGACGCGGGCGGCATGAAGGTCGAGGTCATCACGCCGGGCGAAAAGCTGCGCACCGTATACGAAGGCTCCGTGGTGAACCTGAAGGACCCGCGCGAGATGCGCGAGCCCAGCGTCGCCTTCAAGGAGAACCCGCACAGCAAGATCAAGCTCGACCTCATCCACGAAGGCGTGGGCGCCATCTACGGCCACGTTGCCGACCCGAGCTCGAAGAACGAGTTCGCCCGCGCCCACTACGAACAGCACATGCGCGTTACCGGCACGCTGGTGATCGACGGCGGCGAACCGCTCGAGATCAAGGGCCATGGAGTGCGCGACCACTCGTGGGGCCCGCGCTACTGGCAGTCCATCGCTGACTACCAGTGGATCACCGGCAACTTCGGCGACGATCTCGGAATGGTCATCTCGGTCGTCGGCGACCGTGTCGGCGGCGTCTTCCAGAAGGGCCCCGACACGATCCTGAAGATCACCGACGTCTCCATCGAGACCGAATACGAGGACAATACCAACTACCACAAGGCGCTGAAGGCGAAGGTGAAGCTCGAAAACGGCGACGAACACACGATCGAAGGCACCGTGAAGGGCTTCATCCCGCTCCGCAACCGCCGGGCCGGCATGCTCACCCACATCGGCGAGGGCATGACCGAGTACGTACTCGACGGCGAACGCGTCGGCTACGGCCTGAGCGAGTACCTCGAGCAGATGAAATAGCCGATGGACAAACAGGAGCTCGAAAAGGGGCTCACTGACTTCATCCAGCGCAAGACCGGGGCGGCCGCGGTGCGAATCGAAAACGCCACGCGGCTTTCCGGCGGTGCGTCGCGTGAGACGTGGAGTTGGGACGCGCACATCGAACGGGACGGCAAAACCGAGGTCATCCCGGGCATCCTCCGGGCCGACCCGGTCAAGGGCGTCCCGTCGAGTCCCGGCCGCGAACTCGAGTTCTGGATCATCAAGGCGGCATGGGAAGCAGGCGTCGCGGCGCCTGAGCCGCTCTGGGACGGCGACGAGGAAACCTTCGGCGTCAAGTTCATGACCATGCGGCGGGTGGACGGCGAGACCATCGGGTCCCGTCTCATTCGCGGCGAACAGTACGAGCACGCCCGCAAGGTGCTGCCCGAGCAGCTCGCCCGTAGCCTCGCGCGGATTCACAGCATCGACGCTTCGAAATACCCGCCGCTCGCCGCCCTCCCCCGCCCCGAGGAGGGCGTTACTCCGGCTCAGGCGGCTCTCGACAAGGCGGAGACGGCCTTCCGGACGCTTTCGCGCGACCCACACCCCGTGTTCGAACTCGCGTTTCGCTGGCTGCGGGCGCACCTCCCGCCGCCAGCCGAGCCGCTGTTCGTGCACGGCGACTTCCGCTTGGGCAACGTCATCTTCGGCGAAGACGGTCTCCGCGCCGTCATCGATTGGGAGCTCGCACACTTCGGCGACCCGCTCGAAGACCTCGGCTGGGTGATGATGCGCTCGTGGCGGTTCGGCGGCGACAAACCCGTCGCTGGCGTCGGCGACCGCGAGCCCTTTTTGCGTGCCTACGAAGAGGAAGCCGGCCGGACCATCGACCGCGAGCAGGTTCGCTTCTGGGAGATCTACTCGAACCTCTGGTGGGGCGTTATCACCATCAACCAGGCCGATGGCTACCTGTCGGGCCGAAACCGCTCCGTCGAACTCGCTGCGATCGGACGGCGCACCGCCGAAACCGAGATCGAGCTCCTGAACCTGCTGGAGGGGGAGTACTGATGCAGGACCGTCCGAACGTCGACGAGCTCCTCGAGGCAGTCGCGACCTTCCTCCAGGAGGATGTCATCCCGAGCACCTCGGGACGCATCAGCTTTCACGCCCGGGTCTCGGCTAACGTCCTTCAGATGATCCGCCGCGAGCTCGCGAACGAGGAGCGGGACCTCGCCGAAGAGTGGGCCGGCTTGAACAGCCTCCTCGGCTACGAAGAGCGGCCCGACTCGCTATCCGCTCTTCGCGCCCGCATTCACGAGCGCAACACCGAACTCGCGGAGCGCATCCGCAACGGCGACGCCGACAGCGGCGACTATCGGCGCGACGTCATCGCCCACCTGCGACGGATGACGCAGCGCCGACTCGAGGTCACGGACCCGAAGCTCGCTGCCGCCACCCGGCAGGAACCCGGCACCGCCTGAAGACCACGAGGGAGAGGCCAGCGGCCTCTCCCTCGTCTCGTTGCAGGTATTGCGGGCTACAGGTGCTGTGACACACCCCCGTCGACGTGCAGCACCTGCCCGTTGATGTAGCCGGCTGCATCGGAAGCCAGTAACACGGCGAGCGGTGCGACGTCGTCGGCCTTTCCGAAGCGCCGCATCGGGATGAACCGCAACAGACGGTTTTCGCCGATCTCGTCCGGGCCCCGTCCCGGGGTCCACTCCATCCATCCCGTCGCGATGGCATTCACCGTCACGTTCTGCTGACCGAACTCCTGGCTCAGCCCCGCAACCAGTCCCTGCACGCCCGATTTCGCGGTGGCGTACACCGTGTTCCAGCCTACCCCGCGCTCCGCGAGGATGCTCGTGATGAAGATCAGCCGTCCCGGGACCTCGGTGTCCTTCCGTTCGCGCAGAAATGAGCGCGCGGCGAAGTACGCGCCGCTCTGGTTCACGTTTTGCACAGCGGCGAACTCGCCGTCGGTCACCTTCGTGGCCGGTTTCCACTGCCCCGCATCGGCGTTGAACACGAGGATGCTCGGCGTTCCGAAGTCCCTTACGATCTGCCGCATGCCGACCTGGACGTTCGTCGGCAATGTCACGTCCCAGCCCTGCGAGATTGAAGCCCGGCCCATCCCGGCCACCTTTCGAGCGACCCGCTTCGCCGCCATCACCTCTTCCCCGTCGAGGGTCGCCGACGCTGCGGCCACATCCGCGCCCGCCTCCGCGAGCGCGAGGGCGATAGCCTCGCCGGCCGGGTTCGCGAATCCGACGACCAGTGCCTTCTTGCCGGCGAGGTCGAAGCCCGGCTTCCGTTCCCAGTCCATCACGCTACCCCCTCCGGTGTAGGCCAACCGATGGGCGCGATGCCGCCCGCGAGTCCGCCGCCATCGATGATGAAGTGCTCGCCGGTGATGTACGCCGATGCATCGGAGCAGAGGAACACCGCCAACGGCCCGAGTTCCCACGCCTCGCCGAGACGGCCCGCGGTATTGAACCGGCCGCGCTGCGCCGCCTGGTCGCGCTCCTCGTCGCTTTCCGGCGGACGCTGGAGGATGAACCCGGGGACGATGCCGTTCACACGAATGCCGTCGCCCACCACCTGCGCCGCGAGGCTCCTCGTGAAGGCCATGACTCCGGCCTTGGCCGATGCGTACCCAAGTGACATTGGAGACATGCGCAGAGCCGTTCCGCTCGCAACGTTGACGATGACGCCGCCCTGTCCTTGTTCGCGCAACACCCGAACGGCCGCTCGCGAGCAGTAGAACGCGCTGTCCAGGTTAACCGCGATTGCGTCGGCCCAGTCCTCATCCGAAAGTTCGTCGATTCGCGCCCCGGCGCCCCGGCGGTCACCGATGCCTGCGTTGTTGACCAGAATGTCGAGGCGCCCGAAGTGCGCCACCGTTCGTTCGATGAGCGCGTCGCACTGCGCGCTGTCGCGAACGTCCATGCTCACGGTCAGCGGACGCCGCCCCGTCTTCTCCTCGATGAACGCAGCAGTGTCATCGAGTTGGCTTTGTGTGCGGCTGGCGATACACACATCCGCCCCGGCATCGGAGAGAGCGAGCGCCATTTCGCGCCCGAGTCCGCGCCCGCCGCCTGTGACGATCGCCACGCGCCGTGGCGGCCCATCGAGCCGAAGTTTCTCCAGTACCATCGGACCTCCTCCTGGCGCGATTCTACCGATGGCGCCGCCAGGGGCTATGCGACTCGCGCCGCCGCGATGAGGAGGGTGAGCGCAGCCGCACCGTACCGATAGACCACGAAGGGTACGAGGGTTCGGGTTCGCAGCCAGCGCAGCAGGTAGTGGATCACCGCCACCCCCACGGCGAGCGACGTTCCGAACCCGACCGCCAGTTCCAGGAAGTCACCGTCCATCGCCGAGCGCAGATCCGCGGCCTCCAGGATCCCTGCGCCGACGAATGCCGGGGTGCCAAGCAGGAACGCGAACCGGGCTGCGTCGCTCCGTCCGAAGTCCCGGAAGAGCGCCATCGTCATCGTTGCGCCCGACCGCGACACGCCGGGCACCAGCGCGCACGCCTGCGCCAGCCCGATCAGCAGCGCGTCGGCCAGCCCGACGTCCAGGATCCTGCGGGTACCGCGCGTCGAGCGGTCGGCCACGAGCATGATGGTCCCGACGACCGCCAGTGTGAGCGCAACGAGCCACGCCTCGCGCACGTTCGTTTCGAACCAGTCGTTGAATAGCAACCCGATGACGGCTGTTGGTACCGACCCTAACGCGATGAGCCACAACAGCCGGCTCTCCGGCGTGTACTCGCGAACGCGGAGCCGGTGGCGAGAGAGGTCACGAAGTCCGGCCACCCCCATCGTGTACCAATCGCGCCAGAAATAGAGCAGGAGCGCGAGCATCGTCCCCATGTGGAGGCCGACGTCGAACGCCAGTCCCGGGTCGGGCCATTTGAATGCCGCGCGGACGAGGATGAGATGGCCGGACGAGCTGACCGGCAGAAATTCAGTAAGGCCCTGGACGACGCCCAGGACCGCGGCACGCAGCAAGTCCATTGAGCGCGAGGGTGCTCGGTGCCGCCTGTACGGGCAACTGCACCGGCACCCTCATCGGCGCCTTCGATGCTAGGAAACGCCGGCGATCTGGGTGTACCGCTCGATCTCCGGCCGGCCCGCCAGGAGCTTGCCCTGCACGATCTTCTCGTTCATGGCTGCCATGTGGGCCGTTGCGCTGTGCGCCTTGAGCGCCTCTTCGTCGCTGTACTGCTCGTAGAACATGAACAGGCCGGGCGTCTTATCGCTCGTGTGGAGCGAATACGCGAGCGCCTTGCCCGCTTCGTTCGCCTTCACGGCGGCTACCATCTCCTCGAGCGCCGCCTTCAGTTCTTCTTCCTTGCCGGGCGCTGCCTGCAGCTTCGCAATGATCGTGATCAATCCAATCCCCTTCGGTGGAATGGCCGCATTCTAGGCCGCTTCGCGGTTCTCCGCTCGCCGCCGTTTCGAGCCAATTCGAGGGCCTCCTCGAACGGATTGGTGACGGTGCGAAAACCTTCGCTTGGCTCAGCAGCGAGACACACAGACAATCCGCCTGTGGCGAAGTCACCGAAGCCCCTGGCCGTTCGAATGCTCGTGCAGCGCAAGATTCCGCACGAGCTGTTCGAGTTCGATCCGTCTATCCGCTCTGCCGCCGAGGTGGCGCAGGCGACTGGCGTGCCACCGAACGAGGTCTACAAGACGCTCGTGGTCGAACAGGACCCGCCCAAGGGCAAGCCATACCTGGTGATGATGCCCGCAGACAGTGAGCTGAACCTGAAGGCCCTCGCCGCCGCGATAGGCGTCAAGAAGCTGCGCATGGCCAGCCACGCGGATGCCGAGCGCCACACCGGCCTGCAGGTCGGTGGCATCAGCGCGCTCGCGCTCCTTGGTCGGGGGTTCCCTGCCTACATCGACGCGCGTGCCACCGAACTCCCGAAAATCCTCGTCTCCGCAGGGCAGCGCGGATTCGACGTCCGAATCGCCGTGCAGGATCTCCTCGCGCTGACCGCCGCCACGCCCGTCGAAGGTATCGGCACGGGCTGAGTTGACTACCCGAGCATCCGCAGGTATGCCCGCTTCATCCAGTCGCCCTTATGCAGGTATTCCTGTGGCGTCGAAAGCGTGCCCTTGCGCCCGGTTTCGCGCGCGTACGCGAGGTTCAGCGCCGCGAAGTGGTTTTCGCCCGGGCCGCGAATCTCCGCCCGGCGGCGAGCCGCGCGGTTGGTCCACAACTTGCAGTACTCGATGGCGTCTCGCATCTCCCCGGCGAGGTCCACAACCTCGGGCTCCGGCTCCGGGGGTGGCGCTGTCTTCACCGGCGTCGGCGATGGCACGCCGAACATCGTGAGCTGCTGCCCTTCGACGAACCGGCCCGTGTGGTCGAGGAACGCATCGCCCGCCTCGATGACGTCGACGATCTCTGGCGCATCGAGCGGCTCGTCCTCCTCGGGTTCCGGCTCCTCCAGTTCGATCGGCACGTCTAGCCCGGCCTGCAGCGCGTCTTCCCGCGGCCGAATCGCCGCTGGCGGCACCTCCCGCTCGAGGTGTTCGATGATCGGCGCGAGTCGCGGGTCCCGCCCAATGAACACGTTCAGCAGGTTCTGCGATTCGGGCAGGTTGTGGTTGTAGCGGAGGCCGCGCCCGAGTTGCTGGATGACCGGCTCGCGGCTGAACACCGCATCGAGCTTCAGGAGCACACTCACCGTCGGCGCGTCGAACCCTTCGCTCGCCTTCTTGACCTGGATCAGCACGTCGTACTTCCCCGCGTGGAAGTCGCGCATGCGCCGCTCGTTCTCGGCGTCGCTGATGTCCCCCGAATGCACCACGACACACCGCAGCGAGGGGTGCCACTGCTGGAACACGCGGTACAGGTGGTTGGCGTGTTCCGTCGTTGCGGCGAACACCAGGCCCTGGTGCTGCCCCGGCGCGGCCGCCATTTTCGCCTGCAGCGTCAACGCGAACTCCCGCACGAGGGGCTGTACATAATCTTCGTTCCAGCGAAGCTGCTGCCGTACGCACCGCTGGTCGAAGTCCGGGAGTTCGGCCATCTCCGACGCCGTGAACTCGTACACCTCGCCCTCGCTGTTGCGGAGCTGCACGGCGTAGTCCTTCATCTGGATGCTCAGGTGCTTCAGAATGCGGCGCTCCTTCCACGCCTGCTTCATCGAAACGTGGACCAGCGGGTCGATCACGTAGAACCCATCGCCATCCGGCACGTAGCGCGCGCCGGCGATGGCGTCGCGGTCGAGCCGCACAGGGGTCGCCGAAAGCAGCAGCGTCGACCTCGCCCCGAGATTCGTGATCACCGACGCCCACCGGCCGCGCTCGCCGAGGTGGTGCGCTTCGTCGCACACCAGGTGCACGCGGCGCTCGCGGCACAGCCGCTCGTACATCCGTGGCGCAGCGACGACCTGCTGGTACGTGGCCACGATGAAGTTCGCGCCGGTGCTCCGGATGCGGTCCGGCGCCGAGTTCTCCGCGAGGATCTTTCGCATCGGTCGCCCGCTCCCGATGACCGACAGCGCCTTCTCCAGGCCGTTGTACACCTGCGTTCGAAGAACATCGGTCGGCGTCAGGTAGAGGCAGGTGTCAGCTCCGGCGACGCCGGCTGCGACTTCGAACGACCCTACGCCGATGACCGTCTTGCCATAACCGACCGGAACAACCACCAGCTCCGACGTCGAACCGCGCCGAAGCGCATCGGCCCACCGTTGCAGCGCCTCCGCCTGGCCGGGGCGCAGGCGCAGCCCACATGTTCTGTTCGTTGTTGTCATCCAGGCTTCGAAACTCGTCCGCTAGGGGTTGTCGCGCGGGTCTGGCACGTTCACCACGATGGCCTCCATCGTGTTCCGCGCGAGGACGAATTCGGCCGGCTGGTCGGGGTCCAGGTTTTCTTCGGAATGAATCTCGTACGGCGGGACGAAGATGAAGTCCCCGGGCTCCGCGTCGGCAACGTGTTCGAGCCGCTCGCCCCACCGGAAGCGAATGCGGCCCTTCAGAATGTAGATTCCCGATTCGCTCTCGCCGTGGTGGTGTACCGCGGAACAGGCCCCGGGTTCGTTTCGCCCAATGCCCATCCACAACCCGGCCGAGTTCGTCAGCGCCGCCGAAATGGCAGCCTCTCGTTGCATGCCGGGTGTCTGCGCCGTACCGGCATCCCGCTCAGACGGCCGAACTATTTTCACCATGCGAGCGATTATAGGGCCGTCAGTGGAACAGCGCCCGGTACGCGGGACTGGAGAAGAACAGGTCGAGGACGACGCGGGCGTGCGGAGGAACCTTCACGTTTGCGAGCTCACCTGGCGCGAAGTACTTGAACGCCTGCCCCTCGTTCACACAGATGTGCTCCTCCGGGATGTCGGCGTCGATGTAGTACACGTGTTGCACGTCGACCATCGCCGTCGGGAGTTCGTCACTCCGGAAGGTCCGCCAGAACTTCAGGTCCTCGAGCAGATGGCCGGTCTCTTCCTCGAACTCGCGGATGGCTGCTTCGTCCGGCGCCTCGTCTGGCTCCATAAGCCCGCCGCACAGCGACCAGTGGTCGGGGTAGCGCTCGGGCGGCAGGTCGGAGTCGCGTAGTTGCAGCAGCACCCGTCCCCACCGGTCGAGTTCCAGCACGGCGACCGCCCGCTTGAACGGTGCCTTCAGCGCAACCAGACCGCGGTACATGTCGCTCGAAAGGAACTCCTTGAGCATCAGCTTCCCGGCGGGGTTCATCCGGAGCTGGAGCGCTTCCTCCGGCGTCCAGAAGCGAAAGTCCAGCCCTTCGTTCACCTGGATCGATTTCTCGTCGACTTCGTCGTCGGCGAAGAACAGGTGCAGCGTCCGGTGCTCGAAGGCGGCGTGGTCCCTGCGATCGAACGAGCGGAAGTACCGCACACGCTCAACCCGCAGTCCAGTTTCTTCTTCGAGTTCGCGGATCGCGGTCTCCCGGGGCGTCTCATCGCCTTCGCGGCCGCCGCCGGGGAGCGCCCATCGGCCAAATCCTTCCGGGCCCTGCGCATCGTCGCGCTGCTGGAGCAGCACCCGGCCCGCCGAATCGACGAGTACGATTCCGCTCCCTTCCCATCGCTCCCCGATCGGCGTATCACTCATCACCTCCACGATAGCAGCCCGGGACAGCGGCGGTTCGCGCGGCTCGGACCGGTTGGCCCGCGATAGCCGTACGCGAGGTCCGGTGTCAGGCCGTCGCTCGCGTGCGACAATGCCTGCATGCGCACTGTGTTCGTCGCGGTCAGTACAACCGGCCGGCGCCCGACCCGGGGCGAGCGCCTCGTCGCATTCCTCGTTCGCTGGGCGGTGCTTGCCGTAGCCGTGTGGGTCGCCGCCTCGGCCGTGAGCGGCATTCACCTCGATGGCTTTTGGAGCACCGTGTTCGTGGCCCTCATCCTCGGGCTGCTGAACGCCCTCGTTCGCCCGGTCCTGTTCTGGGTCACGCTGCCGATCACCGTACTCACGCTGGGCCTCTTCTTGCTTGTGTTGAACACGGCGATGCTCGGCCTCACCGCGTGGATCGCCGGGAAGTTCGACGACATCCACTTCGCCATCGACGGCTTCTGGGATGCGTTCTGGGGCGCACTCATCATCGCGGTCGTCGGCTGGATCATCGGCTGGTTTGTGAACCCCGATCGCATCGCCCGGCGCGTCGCGCGCTGACTCAGCTTCCCGCCGCCCGGTGCCGCTTCGAGCAAGGTCCGGTAGGATCTCGCGAACTCACATAGAGGCGGAAAGGGCGCATATGGAATTGCTGAATCCGGATGGTCTGCCGAAGCCCCCGAACTATCGGCAGCTCTCCATCGCCAGGGGGTCCCGGATCGTCTTTCTCTCCGGACAGGTCGCGCAGACGGCCGACGGCGAATTCGTCGGTGTCGGCGATCTCGCCGCGCAAACCGAGCAGGCGATGGTGAACGTTGCGACAGCTGTCGCAGCCGCGGGCGGCACGATGGACGATGTCGCGAAGCTCACGTATTACGTGGTCGACTGGCGGCCCGAGAAGATGGCCGATTTCAGCGCTGGCCTTGGACGAGCGGCCCGGCGACTCGGGGTCGACCTTCGGCGGCCGAGCACGCTGCTCGGAGTTACCGCGCTCGCCGAACCGGACTATCTCATCGAAATCGAAGCCGTCGCGGTTCTCCCCTAGCCACGCCAGGCGCAGAGCGGCGGCGCCAGGAGGGACATCGGCGCCGCCGCTCGTTCGGAAAGGCTCCTATGCGGCCCGCTCTTGCAGGTCACCGAAGAAGCCGGTGATCCGTTCCAGCCTGCCGTCCGGGGCAAGCGTTCCAATGTCGATTCCCGCCGCGGCAATGTCGCCCCCGGGACCCGCGAGGTGCCACGCGAACCGGACCTGGTTGTGATGGACGTCGACTTCGCTCAGGCGCTGGAACCGGTAGCCGGGGAACCGCTCGTGGACGGCTTCGACCATCTTGCTCAGTTCCTCGTACCCGTTCGCTTCAAGCGCCGGGTCGAGGTAACTCGCGCCGGGAGCCCACGCCTGCGCGATGTGTTCCGCACGGAGCGCCGCGTCGGTCTCGTTCCACATATCGATGTACGTATCGACGATTTCCGTTGGGTCAGCCATCTGAGGCCTCCTGTTGGTGGTGTCGGAGACGAGCATTGCGCCGCAGGGAGCCCTTCGCGATTACCTTCGAGGTAAGCGTTCGCCTTCACCTCGCTGTGTTAGCCTCGCGCCATGACGACAGCGCCCGGCATTTCGGGGGTCGGCCCACTCCTCCGTGATTGGCGCCAACGCCGCCGCCTCAGCCAGCTCGACCTGGCGCTCGACGCTGGCGTTTCGGCGCGGCACCTCAGCTTCGTCGAGACCGGCCGTTCCCGCCCGAGCCGTGAACTCCTGCTGCACCTCGCCGAGCGCCTCGAGATTCCGCTTCGCGACCGAAACGCCCTGCTCCTCGCTGCCGGGTACGCACCGATGTACAGCGAGACGCCGCTCGACGGCGCCGACCTCGCGCCCGTGCGCGGCGCGATCGACCGCATCCTCGCGAGCCACGAGCCCT
>CAZWBW010000067.1:0-16189 GCA_964632355.1 uncultured Anaerolineaceae bacterium
GACCTGATCCAGGGGAAAGGTGGAGAAGTGGAGGCGCCGGTACACCGGTCTCACTATGTCCGTCGAGAGTCGGTCGCCACCGCCCCGGACCTCTCTTCCTGAAGTACTCTGCTCGACGTCGAATCAGAAGGGCTCCTTCGAACGATTGGCGCCAACGGGTACCAGGGTTACCGCGGTCCCGAATCGGTGAGCGTGCCGAGGTTGCGGGTTGGAGCAGCCCCGCCGGCCTGTTCGAGACCGATGGTGACGGTTCGAGAGAAGAAATAGAGCCGAGTCTTGTACGACTCGGCTCCGTTATGTGTATTGGTAGCGCGTAGGGGATTCGAACCCCTGATCTCCGCCTTGAAAGGGCGGCGTCCTAGGCCTCTAGACGAACGCGCCGTGACTCGATGGTAGCATGAGACTCGCAGAGGCGCATGTTTGGTGGCTTCGGCTAAGATACGTGCTCCAATGGAGCCGCTCTTTTTCACGCGCCTCGAGGACCTTCGCGCCTGGTTCGAAGCAAACCACGACCGCGAAACCGAACTCTGGATCGGGTACTACAAGAAGGGCAGCGGCCGAACGAGCGTGAGCTACGCGGAATCGGTGGAGCAGGCGCTTTGCTTCGGGTGGATCGACGGCATCCGGCGGAGCATCGACGAGCACTCGTACGCGAACAGGTTCACGCCGCGGCGGCCGGGAAGCAACTGGAGCCTGGCGAATGTGCAGAAGGTCCAGGAGCTCATGGCGGCGGGGCTGATGCACGAGGCAGGCATCCGCGCGTTCGAATCGCGAAAGGACCACCGCACGGGTGTCTACAGCTTCGAACAGGCCGCGGCAGCGGCGCTCACGCCGGAAGAGGAGCAGCAGTTCCAGGCGAACGCGAGAGCGTGGGCGTTTTGGGAATCGCAGCCACCGTCGTACCGGAAGGTGGCGCTTCACTGGGTAACCAGCGCGAAGAAGGACGAGACGCGGGCCCGGCGACTGACGCAGCTCATCTCGGATTCAGAAGAGGGCCTGCGGATCGCGCTGGTGCGGCGGACACCGAAGAAGTAGACGCTTCGCAGAGGGGTTCGAAGCAGGTAGGCTGACCGGATGGAACGGGTCACGCTCGGCACTACGGACCTCACCGTCTCGCGGCTCTGCCTCGGCACCATGCAGTTTGGCTGGACAGCCGACGAAGCCACCTCGTTCGCGGTCATGGATGCCTACGTCGAGGCGGGTGGCAACTTCCTCGACACCGCGGATGTGTATACGAGCTGGATCCGCGGGAACAAGGGCGGCGAAAGCGAAACCATCATCGGGAAGTGGCTGCGCGAACGAGGCAACCGGGATTCGATGGTCATCGCGACGAAGGTGAAGGGCCGGATGTGGGAGGGTCCCGACGGCGAGGGGCTCGGGCGCGACCACATCACCAGGGCGGCGGAAGACAGCCTCCGACGGCTGCAGATCGAGACGATCGACCTGTACCAGTGCCACTCGTTCGACGAGAACGTGCCCATTGAAGAGACGCTCCGGGCGTTCGAAGAACTCATCCGGGCCGGGAAGGTTCGCTACATCGGCGCATCGAACTATCCGCCGCCGCAGCTCCGGGAGGCGCTCCAGGTGGCCGCCGAACAGGGGCTACCCGTGTTCGCAACGCTCCAGCCGCACTACAACCTTGTGCACCGGCGAGAGTTCGAAGCGGAACTCCAGGGAATTTGCCGGGAGCACGGCCTCGGCGTGATCCCGTACAGCCCGCTCGCGGCGGGGTTCCTGACCGGGAAGTACTCGCCCAGCGGCGAGCCGGTTCGCAGCGCACGAGCCAACCGCGTTGAGCAGTACTTCACGAACGAGGGGTGGGCGGTGGTCGCTGCGGTGCGCGAGATCGCCGATGTGCACATGGTCACGCCGGCTGCGGTCGCGCTTGCGTGGCTGCTGCACCAGGACACGATTACGGCGCCGATCGTGGGCGCAAACTCGCCGGCGCAGCTCGCGGACCAGCTTCCTTCGACGACCCTTCGCCTCGGCGACGACGAACTCAGACGGCTCGATGAGATGAGCCGCCCGTTCCGGTGAAGTCCGGGGTTAGCGGCTCAGAGCAGGACAACCAGGCCGATCGTGAACACCACGATGATCCCGATAATCCAGAGGAGGACGAAGCCGCCCGGGAAAACCCAGCCTTCGCGGTCGGGGCGGCTGTGAGGTGGCATCTCATCACCAGGCATGAGTGACCTCCTTCGATGACACTTCCAGCGTCGCTCGCACGGGGGCGCATCCGGATCACACGGCTATCGGCTGGCTCGCGGGATGCTCGCAAAGCGGAACGGCGCGCTCCGCCATCCGTGCAGGGAACGCGGTCCCGGTGAGATCGGGGGGCTGCCTCTCGGTCACGCCTCGGCCTAAAGTCTGTGGCCCGGGCGAGCGGCAGGGGTCTAGATTCCGGGGCAACCGGAGGTCGAGATGATTCGTTCGATTCGCGAGTTCCTCAATTACTTCGACGCTGTGAACCGCCGCGCGATGCGCGATATCGCAGCGCTGCCGCCGGAAGCAGACGGCTGGGCGCCGCCTGCGGGCGAGGGAGAGAACGCCTGGGACATCAACACGCTGGTGGGGCACATGGCAGGTTCGCGGCTCTACTTTGCGAATGCGTACGCGGGGAAGGGCTGGATCTCCCCGCCGCCTCCGGACACAAGTTCGCGGGACCTGTGGGTGCCGGCACTCGAGCGAAGCGCGGCGGAGCTTCGTTCATTCCTCGAAGACACCCCCGACCACTGGCTCAACCGGAAGGTGTCGATGATCGACACGGAGGGGAGCCTGTCGGGGTGGCGGATCCTGATGATGCTGATCGAGCACGACGTCCACCACCGCAGCCAGATCGACACCTACGCGGGGATGAACGGGTGGGACGTGCCACAGATTTTCGGGCGCAGGGCGGAACAGATTAGCGCGCTGCAGCCGGCGCAACGCGCGAAGCACGGGATCACGGACTAGAACTATTCCCTCAAGCCGAACGGAAGGGCAGGCCCCGGGGGGCCTGCCCTTCCGATGGTGCGCCCGGAGTCAGCGCACCGTCTCAGGCAGCGGTCGCGGGAGCGGTATGCCGTCGTCTTCGACCGGGGTGAGGTTGGCCGGGTCGAAGTTGGGGTCGAGGCTCCGAGCGATCGCGACAAGCGTCTCCTCGGGTACCTGGCCCTTGCCGCCGCTCAGGGCGAAGTTCGTGCCGTTGGCGTCGACCCAGAACCAGCCGTACGGCGTGCTGGTGTTCGGTTCGGCACGCCAGGTTTCGCCCTGGCCACGCCACGCGGTCACCTCGATGCCGGCGGGGATGTCGGCGTTGTAAAGGAACCAGGCGGCGCGGAAGCTATCACCGGTGCCGTCGACGCCACTGCAATCGCCCTGGAGCGAGTAGCGAACGGCGTTGCCGTTATCGAGGCGGAAGCCGTCGGGGACGAGCGGCGTGCCGACTCCCAGGTCCTGGAGTTCGTCGGCGCCGATGGGGCTGGCGGCCAGGATGCAGCGATGATCAAAGCCGGTATCGAGCGCGCGGCCAATGGCGAGCACCACGTCGTTCGATTCGGCGGCGTCGCCGAGTTGGGCGCTCACGTAGAACTGGCGGGTGCCATCGGTCCAGCTGAGAGACCCGTACTCGAGCCGCCCGACGGCCCGGTCCACTTCGGGGTACAGCGGGTGAATGTTGATCGAAAGGAACTTCGAGGCGTCGTCGTTGTGGAAGTTAGCGCTGAACTGGAACGCGTCGGCGTACTCGGGCGCGGGGGTGTTGCAGCCCTCGGCCGGGGGCGTGAGCGTGTTCGAATAGACGCCCGCCTCGGTGAGGCCGCCGGGAATCGCACCGCGGGGGTCGCCGAGGCCTTCGGCGGCGAGGTCGTCCCAGCCGCCAACGGAGTGGCGGTAGAAGCATTCGAGCCCAAGGTCAGGTGCAAGCGCCGAGATGATTTCGCGCACGAGTTCTTCGCCGCGCGGGTCAGGTTCGCCGATGCGGGCCGGCGCCGAAGCGATGGTGCCGCGCGCAACACCCGAGTCGGAGGCGACTGCGGGAGCATCTTCGACGGCCATCGTGTCGACCGGCATGACGCGGTAGACGTTGACGTTGACGCTGTAGGCATAACCGTTATCCCAGAACTCGGCGCTCTCGGGGCGAAGGATGTTGGACACCTGCTCGTCGGTCGCGCGCTGCGACAACCAGGCGCTCAACCCGGTCTCCTCGTGGAACCAGCGGGTCTCGACCGAGATGTCGCCGTTCGTGGCATTCCCGTTCTCGTCGCAGTCGCCGACTCGGCGGACGCTAATCGACGTCAGCTTGAAGCCGTCGCCGGGCGTCTTGAGTTCGAAGCCAAGCTTGGCGGGGTCGATGGCGGTGCCTTCGAAGACGTCGCCAAGCGGCGCTTCGCAGGACGGGTAGACGAGCGCGAGGTCGGCACGCCCGTCGGCAGCGGCCCGGCCTTCCGCGGTATTGAGCGCGGCCGGCCGCGCACCTGAGACGCCCTGCCCGCCCATGGCGATTTCAGGTGCGGACGGCGGGGGGCTGTCGTCGCTCGTAGCTTCGGAAACGAGCATGCCAGCGCCGAACATGGCTGCGGCTCCGATAGCACCCCAGGCCCAGGTACTCCAGCGACACGTCAGTAATGACCGAATCACGATTTCAACTCCTGTCTCCGCTCGAAGAGAAACCACTCACACACGAATAAACGCCGGCGAGAGGGCGAAAAGTTCCCCCTGCCGGCGCCAGTAAAGGTTAGGTTCGGGTCAGCGCTTGCGGGCGATGACGTCTCGCGCGGCCTGCGCCAGGCGCGCAGGTGTCAGCTCGAAGTACTCGAGCAGTTCGTCCCACTTCCCGCTCGTGCCATACCGGTCGACACCGACGAACGAGACGGGCACCGGGTACTCCTCGGCGAGGACCCGGGCGACAGCCGTACCGAGGCCGCCGGTCGTCTGGTGCTCCTCGGCGGTCACGATCGCGCCGGTGTCGCGCGCGGCGGCCAGCACGGCCTCGCGATCGATGGGCTTGATCGTGGACATATTCAGCACGCGAGCGGAGATATTCTCGCTGGCGAGGGCCTCAGCTGCCTTGACGGCGATATCGACGAGCACGCCGCAGGCGATGATCGTGACGTCGGTGCCGTTGCGGAGCTGGTGCGCCTTGCCGATTTCGAAGCGGTAGCTGCTGTCGTACAACACCGGGATCTTCGGGCGGCCGGTGCGCACGTAGGCGGGGCGGTTCGTCTTGCCGACGGCGACGATTGCCTGCTTCGCCTCTTCGAAGTCGGCAGGGACGATGACGTCGAACGGGATGAGCGACGTCATGAGCGCAAGGTCTTCGATCGCCTGGGCGCTCATGCCGTCTTCACCGACGGTGATGCCGCCATGGGAAGCGACGGCTTTCACGTTCAGGCCGCCCTTCGGCTGTGCTACGGACGTGCGGAGCTGGTCGAAGCAGCGGCCGGGGAGGAAGGCGGCGAAGCTCGCGATGAACGCCGTTTTGCCGGCTGCGGCGAGACCGGCGGCGATGCCGACCATGTTCTGTTCGGCCACGCCGACGGTGTACCAGCGGTCGGGATGCTTCTCGCCGAACTGGAAGCCCATGGTCGACGCGGAGAGGTCGGCGTCGATGGCGACGACATCGACCCCTTCTTCGACGAGCTGCATGAGGGCGTGTGGGTAGGCTTCGCGGGTTGCCGCGGCGGAGACGGTGGTCACAGTCCTGCCTCGATTTCGGCGAGTGCGATCTGGAGTTGCTCTGCCGAGGGGGCCTTGCCGTGGAACCCGGGGTTGTTCTCCATGAAGCTCACGCCGCGGCCCTTGACGGTCTTCGCGACGATGACGCGCGGGCGTTCGTGCGGCTGCTCCGCCTCGGTGAGTGCCCGCTCGACATCGGCCATGTTGTGTCCGTCGCATTCAATGATGTGCCAGCCGAAGCCGCGGAACATCTCGGAGGGGTTCGTCTTCATGATGGTGTCGGCGAACCCGTCGTTCTGGATTCCGTTGCGGTCGACGATCGCGATGATGCGGTCGCCGAGGCCGAAGTGGGGCACGGCCATCGCAGCCTCCCAGACCTGACCTTCGTTCAGTTCGCCGTCGCCGAGGAGCACCCAGCAGCGATAGTCGCAGCCATCGAGCCTTGCGGCCAGCGCCTGGCCGATCGCGAACGAGAGCCCCTGCCCGAGCGAGCCGCTGGACATTTCGATGCCGGGTACGGCACCCATGGACGGGTGGCCCTGCAGCGGGCTGCCGAGCGTGCGAAACCCTTCGAGGAGGTCGGCGCTGAAGAAACCGCGTTCCGCGAGCAGGCTGTAGTAGAAGGGAGTCGCGTGGCCCTTCGAGAGGATAAAGCGGTCGCGGTCTGGCGCATCCGGGTTCGCCGGGTCGCAGCGCAGGTGGTTCCAGAAGAGGGCGACACCGATCTCGACAGCGGAAAGCGAACCGCCCGGGTGACCGCTCTGTGCGGTGTGCACCATGCGGACAATGTTGGCGCGGACGCGCTTCGCTATCGCCTCGAGTTCGGCGATGGAATGGGGTGAGGAGACTGCGGTAGCCACGTAGAAAAGTGTACAGCCGTGCGCCGCTAGCCGCTGGTACCCGGGCGCCGTTCTATGCTCAGAACGGCATTTCGTCCATGGCAGGGTGAAGGTCCTGCGGCGGCCCCCGATAATGCCCGGGAGAAGGGGGCGAATGATGCTCGGAACCCTGCAGCGGGTCCGCCGGTCGATTCGCGTGGCGCGCACCGGGACGCGCATCTATCTGGGGTACAAGCGAACCCAGCGGCGCGTCCGCGGGCTCGCGCCGGAGGATGCCGCCGAACACTGGGAGCGGCAGCACGAGCACGCCGCGGAACTCCTCTACAGGCTCGCGGTCGACCTGAAGGGCCTGTACATCAAGACAGGGCAGTTCATCGGCACGCGGTCCGACATCGTGCCGCTCGCGTACACGCGGTCGCTCTCCCGCCTGCAGGACCGGGTGCCCCCACGCCCGGCGAGCCTCATCCGGAGCGTGATCGAGGCGGAACTCGGCAGGCCGATCTCCGAACTGTTCGCGACCTTCGACGACAAGCCGATTGGAGCGGCGTCGCTGGCGCAGGTCCACCGGGCGACGCTGCCGGACGGCCGCGAGGTGGTGGTGAAGGTGCAGTACCCGGAGGTGGCGAAGCTGGTGCAGCTCGACCTTCGGAACCTGCGGACAGCTGTTGGGCTGGTGGCGTGGCGCGAACCGAACTTCGACTACCGCAGCGTGGTCAACGAGATGGCGGCGCAGATCCCGTACGAACTCGACTTCGTTCGCGAGGCGGAGATGATGCGGCGGGTGGGCGCCAACCTCGCAGAGATCCCCGGGGTGCATGTGCCGGCGGTCATCGACGACCACGTCTCGCGCCGGGTGCTCGTGACGGAATACGTGCACGGGCGCCGGCTGCTGGGCGCCGAACACCTCGACGATGCGAGCGTCGACGGGGTGGCACTTGCGCAGCGCATCGCGGGTGCGTATGGGCACCAGATCCTTGTGGACGGGCTGTTCCAGGCCGACCCGCACCCGGGGAACATCCTGTTGTTGCCCGGCGGCGAAATCGCGCTGCTCGATTTTGGGCTGACGAAGGAGTTGCCCGACCACGTTCGGCTCGGCTTCGCGCGGCTGGTCCTCGGCGCGGCGAACCGGGACCTGCCCGCGGTGCTGTCCTCCTTCCGCGAGCTCGGCGTGCGGGTTCGTGATGAACGGCCGGGCGAGGTCTTTGCGCTGCTGAGCCTCTTCTTCGACCCGCGCGACATGTCGGAACGGGGCGCGGAACACGGCCGCCGGCTCGGGAGCGCGTTCGCACGGAACCCGGTCGATGCCATCCCGGGTGACCTGGTGCTGCTCGGGAGGGTTGTCGGATTGCTGCGGGGCGTGTCGGCGTCGCTGGGGATGACACTGAGCCCGATGCAGATGCTCCGTCCATACGCCGAGCGAGCGTTGGCCGAGCCAGCCGGCAGCCCGCGTTGATCCGGGCCGAGAACCGATACGGACAGGTGTGAAGCGAATCACCGCGTGTAGGCCGAACCACCCGTAAGATGCTGATCATCCGGGGAGGAGGTTCAGTGGTGGCGGGTCGGCGGCGGTTTCTCGTGCTTGTGCTGGTGGCACTGGCGGCGTTTTCGTTCGCCTGGGTCGCGAGCGCCTGTTCCGAAATCAGCAGCGACCGGGACGACGGACGCAGTTCAGGGCGTTCGAGCCGGGAGGACAACGAGCCGCGCCGGACGCGAACGCCGCGCGCGACGCCGACGCCAACCGTCGACCGAAACCGTGACAGCGACGACGACGGCATCCCCGACGTGTACGACGCCTGCCCGGACGAGTTCGACGCCGGGCAGTGGACGGACCCGGCGAACCCTGACGGTTGCCCGGACACGCTGGAGGACCTGCTGGTGTTCGCCCGCGACGAGGTGGACGCCTATTGGGAAGAGATGTTCTGGCAGGCCGGCCTCGATTACGTGACGGCGCTCGACTACATCGGGTACGACGACGGGCTGGGGGAATCGGCGTGCGGCGAGCTCGTGCCGAACAACGCGTTCTACTGCCCGTTCGACCACGCGGTGTACCTGCACCTGCCGTTCCTGCAGTGGATGCTCGACGAGATCGGTGACTTTGGGCCGGCGTTCGTGGTGGCGCACGAATGGGGCCACCTGGTGCAGGCGAACCTCGGGATCCTGGACGACCCTAGCCTGTATTCGATCCAGATCGAGCTACAGGCGGACTGCTTCGCAGGTGCGTGGACCGCGTACTCCGAACATGAGCGCGGGATCCTCGAAGAGGGGGACTTCAACGAGGCGATCCTGAGCCTGTTCCTGGTGGGCGACGATTTCGACACCGAGTTCTTCGACCCGGACGCGCACGGCACGCCAGGAGAGCGCATCGACTGGTTCAAGCGAGGCTACGACTACGGCATCCCGATCTGCCTCGAACTGACGGAAGGGGAGCTCTCGCTCAGCCGCTGACTGCGCGGATGCGCAGAACCGAGTGGCCCGGGGACGCGCTCACGAATTGGTGCGAGCGGACACCGCAGGTCGCCGAACGGGAGCCGGGGGTCAGGCGGGGTCGGGGCTCGCGGGCTTCGGGTGCGTCGAGGGGCGGAACACGCCAACGACAACCTGGACCGCGGCGAGGGCGAGCCCCGCAAAAGCAACGAAGTCGCCGGCGCTGTAGATGTTGGGGCCGTAGCCGGGAACCTCGAGGAAGAAGCGGTCGGAAAGGAGCTCGAAGTGGATGTCGTCGCGGTAGAGCACGATGTCCTTCGAGTTGGGGACCTGCTTTCCGATGGTGTCTTCGGTGATTTCGGGGAACGCACCGGAAGCTTCGATGACTTCGTAGCTGACGGGCATGAGCCCGCCGTGCGCGGCCATCGGGAGCATGTTCATAAGGATGCCTATCGCGATCAGCCAGGCGCCAATGTACCGGCGCAGCCGAACCGCGAGCGCGACAACCACCGCGGTGGTCGCGAAGAAGAGGATGCGCCGAAGCAGCGCTTCACCGCCGTCCTGGCCGAGATGGCTGATCCCGAATTCCTGGATGGCGTAAACCGCGACGGCGATCGCGAACCAAACAGGTTCGCCCGCTCGTGCGGCTGAGCGGGCGAACCATGACAGGAACGGCACGCGTTGCATGGCGGGGTTGTTGCCTCCGCGTGCTATCAGGATGTTTCGGATTACCAGTGCTGGAACGGAGCGACGCCGGCGCCGGCGATGACGGCGAGCGAGCCAAGAGCGATAAGAGCAGAGACCAGACGAGCCTTCATTTCCAGGTACCTCCCTAAGATGAGCTGGAAGTGCTGGCACGAAGGTACAGTCCGAGTTCTCGCGAAACTCTCGCGAGATTTAAATATCAGGGTAAATTGCCAGTAACCCTCGACCGTTGTGATCAGCGGCCAAGGGGCGCTCATCCAGGAGACCTGGCCCGGACAAACCGTCCGGCTGTCGGAAGAATGGCGGAGACCGGCCGCGAAGTCGAGTTCCAATTTTGTCAACAACCGACGGAGCAGCTCGCCACAATCCCAGCTCGCGCGGAATAGGCTGGCGCCGCGGAGACCGGCTGCCGGGAGTGAGAGAGGCGGGGACTAGATGGCGCGACCAGCGGCGATGCGGTGGCGCAGTTCGCGGAACCGCGGGGGAAGCGGTTCACCCAGCTCCCGGCGGTAGCTCTCGCTGTAGTCGTCGAGGAAGGCGAGGGCAGCCGCGGGGTTCCCGGCGCGAGCGCGATAGGTGACGAGCCAGTAGGCGGCTTCTTCGTTGAAGCGGTTGCGCTCGAGGAGCTGTTCCATAACCTTCGCTGCGGTCTCATAGTCCTTGCGGCCGGCGTAATACCCGGCAAGCGTTGAGAGCGCCTCCTGCGCGCGCTCTTCGTGGCGGCGGCGAAGGGACTCGGCCCACTCGGAATAGAACGCCTCGGCGAAGGGGCCGCGGTAGAGCGCGAGCGCCTCGCGGTACTGCTTGGCGCGCTCCTCCGAGCCGGGCGGCAGCGCCGCGGCGCGTTCGAGGGCCCGCTCGAAGCGCTCGACATCCCAGTCGAACTCACCCTCGGGATTCAGCATGTAGGTACCGTCTTTCTTGACGATGCTGTCGGGGTAGAGGGCCCGGCGGATGCGGTAGAGATTCGAATGGAACGCCGAGTTACACTTCTCGGGTTCGAGATCGGGGTAGATGCGTTCGACGGCCTGTTCCTTGCGGAGGCCTTCGCGATGGGCGAGGAACAGGAAGAAGAGTTCCTTGGCGCGTGCGCTGGCCCAGGCCTCGTCGGTCACCTCGCGGCCTCCGACGGTGATGCGAACCTGCCCGAGGCTTCGCACAACGATGCGCGGCAGGCGCCCGGGCTGTTCGTCGGTCTCGGGCGGCTGCGGGCCGAAAGTGTTTCGTTCGAGGATTTCACGGAACGCGGGCCCAAGCATGCCGCGAGAGGCGACCCACTGGGCGAACATGGGCTGTTCGCGCATGGCCGGCAGGAGCGCGCCGAGCATCCACGGCTCGCGGATGAGGGGCTGGAGTTCCTGTAGCGTGGCCTGGGCTTCGCCGCGGCGATTCGCCCGGAACTGAGCGAGCGCCAGGCGGTAGTAGCCGAGACGCAGCGAGCTTTCGCCGTCGATCAGTTCGAAGAGCTTGATGGCACGGCGGGCAGCCGCGATCGCGGTCGAGTGGTCCTGCGCGGCCGATGCGATCGCCGAATGCTGCAGGAGGCACATGCCGACTTCGTAAGGGTTCCCGATGCTCTCGGCGATGTAGAGCGCGCGCTGCGAGAAGGAGTCGGCCTCCTGGACTTCGCCGAGACCAAGGAGTGCGCCGGCGAGACCGGCGATCGAGAGTGCCGCGAGCGATTCGTCGGGCACTTCGTCGGAGCAGATCCGGATGGCTTCGCTATAGAGCTCCTTCGCACGGTCGAAGCGGCCGCGGGCGAGCTCGGCGTCGGCGAGCGATGCGGTGGCGTAGGCGTAGTTGCGAACGTTCTCGCAGGCCTGGCCCTCCTTGCGGGCTTCCTCGAGCGCGACAACCGCGCTTTCGAAGTCGCCGACCGAGAGGTGGGCCATGCCGAGGTTGTTGAGGACCCAGCCGAGGTTCGACGAGCCGCCAACTTCGCGCCAGCCGCGGGCAGAGCGGGTGAGCTCGGCGACAGCGGCAGGGCAGTCGCCGCGCATGGCGAGGAGCTGGCCGAGCGACGAGCGCGTGAGCAGTTCGAGGATCGGCGAACGGCTGACCCGGCAGTAGTCGAGCGCCTCACGGAAGAGCTCGTGCGCGCGCTTGAAGTCGGATTCGAGGCCAAGCACGAGGTGTGCTTCGTGGTAGGCGAGTTCCGCGGCAAGGCTGGCGTCGAGCGTGGAACCGATATCGCGCGCGGCTTCGAAGATGCCGGCGAGTTCGTCGGTGCGGCCGAGCAGGCGCAGTGCGCGGTATTTCGCGAGCAGGGCGTGAATTCTCGCTTCGCGCGAAGCGTCTTCGCGGGCGAGCAGCTCTTCGACGATGTCGAGGGCTTCGCCGGGACGCCCGGTATGCGCGAGGATTCGCGCGTACATCGCGTGGAGCAGCGGCTTCGACCGGAGCACCTCGGCGGGAATGGCTTCGTAGGCGCGGCGCAGGAGCGGGAACGCACCCTGGTGCAGCAGCACGCGGCTGTGCGTCCTCGCGAGCGACATCAGCATTTCGATATGGCCGCCGTCGCGGGCGATTTCGATCGCGCCGGCGATGTCGCCTTCGAGTTCGAGGCACTGGACAACGTCGCGGACGGTTTCGGCGAACCCCTCGGGATCAGTGCGTTCGTACTCGAGTGTGAGGAACCGCCGTAGGAGCGGGTTCAGGCGGAGGCCGTCGTCTTCGAGCGGCTCGTACAGGAAGTCGTTGTTCGCGAGCCATCGCCGCAGCTTGAGCCACTGACCACGTCCAAGGAGCCGCGAACCGAGCTGGTCCGAGACGATGTGTGGGATAGCCGCGCGCATGAGCGGCTCGCGGAGCGGTTTGGGCACGGCCGCCCAGACCTGTGAGCTGAGGTACTCCTCCCAGGCCGCGTTCGTGCGCGACAGACCGTGGCCCGGCAGTTCCATTCCGCCGGCGATGGTCGCCATCACGGCGGCGGGCCATCCGTCGGTGGCTGCGAGCAGGTCGTGGGCATCGAGCGGGCTGCCCTCGGGGAGGAGGACGGCGATCTCTTCGAGGCTGAACGCGAGGTCGGCGCTTTCGATGACCTGGCACTCGCCTGTCGCGATCCGCATGTTGATGAGGGTCAGCGGCGGAAGGGTTCGGCCAGAGAGGATGACCTCGGCACCCTCGTGCACGTTTTCAATGAGCCAGCCGAGGATCTCGCAGGATTCCTCGGACTCGCTGATGTGATGGATGTCGTCGACGATGAGGAGGAGCGGGAGTTGCCCCTCGCTATCGACGCGACGAAGGACCACACCGAGGTACGCGCGGAGGTCGTCGAGTTTGTCTGCGGTAGCGGGAGGCGCAACCTCATCGCCGCTCAGCGCGGTCGCGAGTTGCCACGCGAAAACCTCAGGGCTCTCGGCCGAGGCGTCGATAGTGAGCCAGCGAACGTTGAAGTGGTCGGCGAGTTCACGCGAGAAGGCGGCGAGCAGCGCGGTCTTGCCGAAACCGACGGGTGCGTGGACTGCGGTAAGCCCGTTCCCGATGCCGGAATGGAGCTTTCGCAGGAGGCGTGGGCGCGATACGAGAGACTTTCGCTGCCTGGGGATCGCGTAGCGCCCGCCCACCGTCCTATGCATACCCGCTATTCTACTGGCCACTTTTCGAGATGGCTACTACGGGGAAACGCCGACATTACCCTTACGAGCGTCGCTGTTCGGGTCTTTCGGTAAAGCGGAGGGGTCGAATCGGTGGTCGATGTGCAGCCAGATAACGCGAGCGTAGCGGTAGGTGATCGGTATCTGGACGATGAGGTGAATCGTCGGGAGCAGCACAACCAGCCAGGGGTTGACCCCCAGGAAGAGCATCGGCAGCCAGTACAGGGTGGTGCCGAAGGAAAAGAAATAGGCGGCGTACATCGCGCCGGTGAAGTACCCGACCTCCCGTTCGTAGACGAGGCCACACACGGGGCACTCCCGCCGCGTTTTCGCAAAGCCCTGGAACACGGGGCCTCTGTGGCAACGAGGGCAGCGCTGGCGAATTGCCGCCCAGATGCGAGCCAAGTCGTTCTTCATACTTCTATTGTGCAGGGAAGCATTCCGTTTCGCACTCAGACCTTGGTCCCGGTTGACCGGTGAGCAGGCCGGCGGCTGGCCAAGCGCCTATACTCTGTCCACATGCCTTCTCGTGCAGACATCATCCTTGCCAATCGTGCGTATCTCGACCATCACTCCCCTCCTGGCAGTACACAGGCGGAAGCCGGGAACGGCGGATTACTCGCTGCGGTCCGGCCGATCGTTGCGCCGTGGGAGCACGGTGAGGGAACGACGTGGATCGGGGCGGGTCGCGGCGAGTACGACCGCGATTTCTGCGACGACAACGGCATCGAGTTCATCGAGACGGCGCGGGGCCAATTGCGGCACCAGCGCATCTTCGTCGACGACGAAACGTGGGACGCGCACTACAAGCGCGTCTCGAACAGCTTCCTGTGGCCCCTGCTGCACCTGGTGAGGGCACCATTACCGAAGCTCCGTGGGTACTACCCCCGGCCACAGATACCCACGGATGGGGAGTGGGCGGCGTACCAGCGCGTGAATGAAGCGTTCGCACGCGCGGCGCTGGCACAGCCGCTGCGCGACACGTGCTGGGTCCACGACTACCAGCTCGCGCTGGTTCCCCAACTGCTCCGAGAGATGGGCTTCGGGGGCCAGGCCGGGTACTTCCTGCACACGCCATTCCCGGCGCTCGAGATGGCGTCGGCGTTCCTCGATGAGACCGGGCGAACGAGGTTCGCACAGTTCGTGCGGGGAGTGCTCGGCGCCGACCTGGCGGGGTTCCAGAACGAGGCCGACGTAGAGCGCTTCCGCGAGGCCGCCGCGACCCTCTGCGGCGCAGAGCCGACCGCATGTGGCGTGCGCATCGATGGCCGCGAAGTGCGGCTGGCCGCGTACCCGGTGGGGATCGACCCGGACGAGATCGTGGAGGCGGCGAAGAAGGGGAGCGTTCCGGCGGAAGTACAGGACGCCATCCGGCCGGGGCTACCGCTCGTTATCGGGCTCGAACGGGCTGACTTCACGAAGGGCATCCCGGAGCGATTGGAGGCGGTTCGCGGAGCGTTCGAGCGCGGATTCACCTTCAGTTATGTAGGCGTATCGGCGCCAACCCGCGAAGGTGTCGACGTGTACGCAGGGCTCGAAGAGGCGATTGCCCGGGCGTCCGCCGAAGCCGAATATGCCGCGGTGAAGGCGGGAGGCACGTTCCTCCAAATAAACGCATCCATCTCGTGGGAGAGCGTCGTGGCGCTGCAGCGCGAGGCGGATGTCGTCTTCACTTCGTCGCTCGCCGACGGGATGAACCTGGTGCCGCTGCAGGCGGCCATCGCGCAGGGGCTGCGACCAGCGGAGCAACGGGGTACGATCCTCGCCGGGCGGGATGCGGGGGTTTCGATCGCGTTCGCTGGCTTTAGCACCGATGGACTTGTGCCCGTCGACCCGCTCGACACGCAAAGCATGACCGACATCCTGTGTCGTGCCCTGTCCGGCGGGTTGCCGCGTGTCACCGACCGGCTCATCGATGCGGTGCGGGAGAACTCCGCGCATCATTGGGCGACCCGCTTCCTCGCCGACCTGGAGAACGTGCAATGCTGAGTCTTGCCGCAATCGAGCAGTTTCGCGCGCTGGCGGCGGCGCGTGGGCCGCTGCTCATCGCAACCGACCTCGATGGAACCCTGGCGCCGATTGTGGAGCACGCCGCCGACGCGCGCGTCCCTCCGGGCACGCTCGCGGTGCTTGACCGGCTGGCGACGGTCGCCAAGGTGGCCGTGATTACCGGGCGTGACCTGAACACCGCACGGCGGATGGTTCCCTGCGAGGGCGTGGTGGTGATTGGCAGTCACGGGCTCGAACCGAGCCTGGAGATGGAGCTCCTTCCGGGCGTGGACCGCCTCTCGCTCGGGGCCGCGCTCGAAAAGGTCGAACAGCGGGTCATCTCGGCAGTGCCGAGCGCCTTCCTCCACGTCGAACGAAAGGCGATTTCGACCGCGTTCCACTACCGGCAGACGCCCGAGCTCGAAGGGCAGCTTCGGAAGGTGCTGTCGGACCTCGGGCCGGAACTTCGCCTTCGCGAAGGGCGGATGGTGCTCGAAGTGCTGCCGAACCAGGAGGGCGGCAAGGACCGGGCGCTGATCGCGCTGGCAAACCACTACAAGGCCCGGGCGATACTCGCGATGGGCGACGACGCGACGGACGTGCTGATGTTCAAGGCGGCGCTGCAGCTGGCGAAGGAAGGCATCCATGTCCTCCTGGCGGGCGTTTCGGGCGGTGCCGAGACGCCGCGCGAGATCAGCGAGCTCGCCGACATCATGCTTCGTAACACCGATGAGGCGCTCGAGGCGCTGGAGACTGTGGCCCGGGCGCTGGGAGTCTGACTGGATTGACCGATAGCTTCTCGCTCGAAGGAAAAACTGCGCTCATCACGGGCGGGTCGCGCGGCATCGGATACGCGATCGCGCGCACGTTTCTCGAGAAAGGCGCCCGGGTGTTCATCACCTCCCGGGGAGAGGAGGGCCTGAAAAAGGCCGCTTCGGAGCTGGGCGTCAACGCAATCGGCCTTCGCTGCGACAACGCCGA
>CAZWBW010000068.1:0-15676 GCA_964632355.1 uncultured Anaerolineaceae bacterium
CATGGGTGGCCTGAACGCAGTCGCCTACACGGCGAAGTACCCCGAGCGGGTGCGGGCGCTGGTGCTGGTGGACGTGGGGCCGGAGGCTGCGAAGGAAGGCGTCGACAACATCGTGCGGTTCACGCGCGGGCCGGACGAGCTCGAGTTCGAAGAGTTCGTGCAGATGGCGCACCAGTTCAACCCGCGGCGGACCATCGAAAACATCCGCGAGCGGATGCGCCACCGGCTGAAGCCGCTGGAGAACGGCAAGTGGACGTGGAAGTTCGATAAGCGATTCCGCGACCCGAACAGCGGGCTCCGGATCGGCAGTGAGCTTTCGAACGACGAGATGTGGCAACTCTTCCGGTCGGTACATGTGCCGACGCTGCTGGTACGTGGCGCGGAGAGCGACGTGCTGACGCAGGAAGTTGCGGAGCGCGTGGCGCGGGAGATGCGGCGGGCACGGCTCGTCGTGGTTCGTGGCGCCGGTCACAGCGTCCCAGGCGACAACCCCGACGACTTCACGGCAGCCGTTGAGACCTTCCTCGAAGACGTGGCCTCGGGCCGGTTCGAACCGGAAGCAGCCGCGGAGCCCGCATCGTTGCACCAGTTGGTCGAGGAGCAGGAGGCGTCGCGGAGGCGGCCCGGCGCGCTGACACTCATCGGGCTAAGCATCGGCGTCTCGGTTGCGGTGGCATCCGCTGCGTTCATGATCGCCCGTGCGCTGCAAGGCCGGTCCGAGAAGCGGCGCCGCGAGGAGGCGGAGCGGGCGGCGAAAGCGCGGCGGGATGCCCTCACGGCAGGCCTCGGATCGCTCGATCTCGAGCAGGCACGCCAGCGGGCGCTGGACCTCGTCGGACAGCTGTCGGAGGTTGGGCGCGATGGCGTTGCGCGCGCCCGGACGGCGCTGAAGGAGACGGACCTGGAGCAGGCCCGGGCGACGGCGCAGGATCTCGCGCAGACGCTCGAGGAGCGGGCGAAGGCAGCGCCTGAGACGCTCCGCGCGGTCGCGCAGAAGGTCGATACCGGTGCAATCCGGCGGGCGAGGAAGGGCTCGAAGGTCGGGGCAGCGTTCGGCGCTGCACGTGCAGTCATGCGCCGTGGCCGCAAGGAGCCCCAGAAGCGACGGGTGGCGAAGTTCATCCCGTGGCGCGGATAACCGTCAACGACGCGGAACTGGCTGTTTTCGAGGCGGGCACCGGAGACCCGGCGTTCGTCTTCATCCACGGGCTGGCGTGCGACCACACGGTCTGGCAGCCGCAGTTCGACGACCTGTCGCGCGACCACCGCTGCGTGGCGATCGACCTCCGCGGCTGCGGCGACTCCGCACCAGCGCCCCCGTTCGACACGACGCAGGCAGCGGACGACGTCGCGGAAGTGATCCGGGAGTTGGGACTGGCGCCGGCGATCCTCGTCGGGCACAGCTCGGGCGGACTCGTCGCGCTTCTCGTGAACGACCGTCACCCAGAGACAGTTCTCGGCATTGTCCTCGGCGATGCGACGCTGACATCGGCCTCGGGCGGCGGGTGGTCGATGCTGATGCAGCAGATCGACGAAGCCGGTTCGGTAGAACCGCTCCGGCCGCTCGTCGAATCGTTTTTCACGGAGGAGACGCCGGACGACGTTCGCGAGCGGGTCACATCGATGATGCTGTCCGCGCGGCCGGAGGTCGTTTCCGGGATGCTTGCGAACTCGGCAGTGTTCACACAGCGGATGGGTGAGCTGTTAGCGGCCGCCGACAGGAAGCCGTTCATGGCCATCTGGAGTTCGCAGCCGCGCGGGAACCCGGAGCGGCTGCGCGACACGCTGTACTTCATCCGCCAGGAGCCCATTGCCGGGGCAGGCCACTTCTTCCAGCTGGAGCAGCCCGCAATCACGAACGCCCTGCTGCGGGCCTTCCTCGACGATGTGGAGCGCGACCCGCGGGTGAAGAAATAGCGGCACCTCCCGTTTCGGACACCGGCGAGCACAGCAGCGGCGGGCGCGCTAGTATCCGCCGCACAGGTTTGCCGGAGGATCGAATGTGAAGTTTGAGGATGTGAAGCGCATCGGCGTGCTTGGCGGCGGTGTGATGGGCGGCGGCATCGCGCAGATCCACGCGATCGCCGGCTACGACGTCGTGGTACGGGACATCAGCGACGAGGCTATCGAGGCGACGCGGGAAGCAGTCTTCGATGGCAAGTGGGGCATCAAGCGTGCGGTCGAACGCGGAAAGCTCGGCTTCGACGACGCGGTCGCGGCGATGGAGCGGATTACGCTCACCACGCGGCTCGAGGACCTGGCCGACTGCGACATCGTGATCGAGGCGATCCCCGAGAAGCTCGAGCTGAAGCAGGAAGTGTTCAAGGAGCTCGACAGGATCGTGAAGCCCGAAGCGATCTTCGCGTCCAACACGTCGGGGTTCGTGATCCAGGACATCGCGCGAGACGTTTCGGAGCAGCGGAAGACGCAGTTCGTCGGCATGCACTACTCGAACCCGGTGCCCGTGATGCGGATGTGCGAAATCGTGTACACGCCGCAATCGAGCGAAGAAACGATTACGACCGCGCGTCAGCTGGCCGAGGCCACCGACCGCGTGGTGTCGATGGTGAAGGACACGCCGGGCACATACGGGTTCCTGTTGAACCGTATCTTCGCGGCCGCCTATCGGGAGGCGAAGGCGATCGTGGACGCGGGCATCGCCACGCCTGAGGACATCGACAAGGCGATGATCAGCGGACGCAACTGGCCGGCCGGGTTCTTCGGCAACCGCGGCGGCATCGGCAAGCAGTGGTAGGCGATTTCGCAGCCCAGGCGAAACGGGAGGGACAGGTGAACTTCGGATTGCACATCGGGCAGCAGAACATCGGGATGGAAGAGCTGCGGCGGCTCTGGACGTGGGCCGACACCGCAGGGTTCGACTGGGTCGACGTGTGGGACCACTTCTACGAAGCGCCTCCGGTGGACGGCAACGGGAGCTGCTTCGAAGCGACCACGTGCATGGCCGCGATGGCACTGGACACGAAGCAGTGCCGCGTTGGCGTGCTGGTGCTGGGGATGAACTACCGGCACCCGGCGGTGCTTACTAACGCGCTCGTCACCATCGACCACCTTAGCGGCGGGCGGCTTGAAATCGGCCTCGGCGCGGGCTGGCACGAACCGGAGTACCGCGCGTACGGGATCCCGTTCCGGCCCATTAAGGAACGCATGGACATGCTCGAAGAGGGCGTGCAGGTGGTTCGGCTGCTGACGACGCAGGAGCGTTCGAACTTCGAAGGGCAGTACTACCGGCTGGAGAACGCGGCGTGCTACCCGCGGCCCGTGCAGGAGCGGCCGCGCATCTGGATTGGTGGCCGCGGCGAGAAGCGAACGCTGCGCATTGCCGCTCGGCATGCCGACGGCTGGAACGTGCCGTACGTGTCGCCGGAGGAGTTCAAGCGGCTCTCGGGCGTGCTCGATGAGTGGTGCGAGAAGGAGGGGCGCGACCCGGCGAGCATTGAGCGGAACGTGAACCTGAGCTTCCACATGGCCGCGGATGAAGCGAGCCGGTCGAAGGCGGAGGCACACTACCGGGAAACATGGGGCCCTGCCGCCGAGACGATGCGCGTTGCCGGTGTGGTGACCGGTACGCCGCAGGAGGCGATCGATCTCGTGGGGCGCTACAGGGATGCGGGTGCGGCCCGGGTGAACATCGCGATTCGGCCGCCGGTCGACTGGGATGCGCTGAAGGCGTGGACCGAGGAGGTTATTCCGGCGTTTCGCTAGCCCGTGGGGCGGCGGCGGTATCCGCGAGCCTGCGAAGCACGTCGACCAGTTCGGGTGCGACGGACCTGATCTCGGCGAGGTGCACGGCTGAGAGTTCCTCGATCATCCTCGCACCTTCGGGCGTGACGTCGACAAGCACCTGGCGGCGGTCGGTGGGCGATGTCGCGCGCTGTACGAGGCCACGCCGTTCGGCGCGATCCACGAGTTCGACGGCGCTGTTGTGGCGAATCTTCAGCCGCTCGGCGATCTCGCCGATGGAGACTCCCTTGCCGTGGCTGCGGGCCTTGAGCGTGAGCAGGAGCTGGTGTTGCTGCGGGTCGAGCCCCGCCGATCGAGCGGCGTTTTCGCTGAAGTGCAGGTATTTGCGGATGGCGTAGCGGAATTCGTGGAGCAGCTCGTAGTCGCGCTGCGTCGGCTTCTCTCTCACGAAGGGAGTATATCGGCGCTTCGAACTTCCTCGAAGTGAGGATACTCGCGCAAGGAGTACCGGTGACGGCAATACGAAAGCGGCGCGGTCCAGCCGGGACCGCGCCGCTCGTGTGTTTCGCCTGTGGGAGTTGCGCTAGCCGGCCCACTCCTCGAGGCGGCGGAGGCCCTCCTCGAGACGGTCGTCGGGGGTGGTGACGGAGAGGCGGATGTAGCCTTCGCCGTTGATGCCGTAGCCACGCCCCGGGGTGACGACGACGCCGAGTTCGTCGATCAGGCGGGCGGCGTAATCGGCGCTGGTGACCCCCTCGGGCAGCTTCGCCCAGACGTAGAGCGAGGCCTTCGGCAGGTCGACATCGAGCCCGACCTTGCGAAGCACTTCGACGATGCGGTCGCGGCGGCGCTGATAGATGGCGTTGTGCTCTTCGATGCAGTCCTGCGGGCCGTACACGGCTTCGATGGCCATGCGCTGGATGGCCTGCGGGATACCGCTATCGATGTTCGACTTGACGCGCATGAGTGCATCGACCATCTGGGCGTTGCCGACCACCATGCCGATGCGCCAGCCGGTCATGTTGTAGATCTTCGACCAGGAGTTGAATTCGACGGCGACATCGCGCGCGCCGGGCACTTCGAAAATGGAGACGGGCTTGTAACCGTCGTAGGCGACGTCGCAATAGGGGTTGTCGTGGAGGATGGCGACATCGTGCTTCTTCGCCCAGGCGATGGCACGCTCGAAGAAGTCGAGTTCGGCCACGGCGCCCGTCGGGTTGTTCGGATAGTTGAGCCAGAGGACCCGTGCCTTCGCTGCTACGTCGGCCGGGATGGCTTCGAGGTCGGGGAGCCAGCCGTTTTCGCGCTTCAGGTCGAGGCGGTAGGTCTCGCCGCCGGCGAACATGGTGCCGATTTCGTAGACCGGGTACGCCGGGTCGGGGACAAGGGCGACATCGCCGGGATCGATGAAGCAGAGGGCGATATGCGCGATGCCTTCCTTCGAACCGATGAGCGGCAGGGTTTCCTTGTCCGGGTCGAAGCGAACACCAAAGCGGCGTTCGTACCAGTCGCTAATGGCCTTGCGGAGTTCGGGGAGGCCTTCGGACTCCGGGTAGCGGTGGTTGACCGGGTCGTCCGCGGCCTTGTGGAGCGCCGCGAGGATGTGCGGCGGCGTAGGCAGGTCAGGGTCGCCGATCCCGAAGGTCACGATGTCGACGCCTTCCGCGCGCTTGGCGGCGATTTTCTTGGAAATTTCAGCGAACAGGTAAGGAGGTAGAGCCTCAACGCGGCGTGCGAGCTTCATTTTCGTGACCTCAGGTGGCTGTTGACGTACTTCTGTGACGGCTGAACGCCGCAGTGGGCGACGCGTCACAGGGCATGGTAGACGTGTACGCCGGTAGTCGGTAGTCGCGGGGCCGAGTGGTCTCTTTCGTGGAGGGGTTGCGACTCGGTACGCTGGATCACACGAATCTTTGATCTTGTGGGGCACTGGATGACTACCGCCAGCAGCGTGATCAACGCTACGGATGCCACATTCGAAACCGATGTAATCGCCGAGTCGCACAAGCGGCCGGTGGTGGTGGACTTCTGGGCGCCGTGGTGCGGCCCGTGCCGTGTGCTGGGGCCGATCATCGAAAAAATTGCGGCCGAGTTCGGCGGCGAAGTGGCGCTGGTCAAGGTCAACACCGACGAGAACCCGCGGACGGCGATGGCCTACCGCATCCAGGGCATCCCGGCCGTGAAGGCGTTTCGTAACGGCCAGGTGGTAGCCGAGTTCACCGGCGCTATCCCTGAGCCACAGGTACGGCGATTCTTCGAGCAACTGGCGCCTTCGCCGGCGCAACGGGCGACGCGCGAAGCAGAGGCCCTGGCGCAAACGAACCCCGCGGAGGCTGAGCGGCGGTTCCGTGAAGTGCTCCAGGCAAACCCCAACAACGTCGATGCGCTCGTTGGCCTGGCGCGGGTGCTGATCGCGCGAGGCGAAACCGAAGAGGCCGAGAAGCTGCTGAACCGTGCCCCCGGCGACCGGCGCGCCAAGGTGCTGAAGCATCGCATCTTCCTCGATGGGTTCGCCCAGCGGCACTCGGCCGAGGAACTGGAAGCCGAAGCACGTGCGAACCCGAAGGACCCGCGGGCCCGCTACCGCTGGGGCGTCATGCTGGCGGCGCGCGAACAGTACGAAGCTGCGCTCGATGAGCTCCTCGAAAGCGTGAAGCTCGACCGGAACTTCGCCGATGGGGCGGCCCGGAAGGCGGCGCTGGCGGTGTTCGACATCCTCGGGCTGAACTCGCCGGTGACACGCGAATACCAGCGGCGGCTTTCGAACCTGCTGTTCTAGCTGGTTGCCGCGAGGTGGTCCCGGGAGCGGCGCGGCGAGCCGGTGGACGCCGTCGCGTAGAATCGGGGCCATGCAGTACCTACGGCAGGCAGGGAGCGACCCGTCGTTCCTGCTGAAGGCGCTGAGTGAGGCGTCCGGCGAGCTTCGCCAGCAGTTCTACGGTATTCCGCGGCGGTTGTTGTTGGAGCCCGGCGAGGGCTACGACGAGGACTGGTGCCTGCTCGGCGTGGCGGTGCACCTGCGCGACGTCGAGATGGGGTTCCTGCAGCAGCTCGAGATCATCCTGTCGTCGCCTGAGCCGGACATCCCACACGTGGATCTTGACGACATCCCCCTCCGCGAGGACCTCGAAAACGAGTACGAAGACGAGGTGCTTGCGGAATTCCACTACCGGCGGCGGCACTCGACCTACGTGCTGTGGGACCTTTCGGAGCGCCAGTGGGATCGCACCGGCGTTCACCCGTATCGTGGGCGCGTGAGCATTACTGACCTTGCGCGCGAAATGTATCGGCACGACCTCGAGCACCTGTGGCAGGTGCGACGCATGATCGAGACGCTGGCGGCCCGGTGAAAACGCCGCCGGTGCGCGTTATCCCGCCATCGCCCGGGCAGCTGGCTGCCGACGCGGCCGCACCGTGGGTGGTGTACGTCCGCCGCGACGAGCACGAGGCGCGGTTCGGCGCTGCGGCGAACCGCTATCGGGAGCTAGCCGAGCGGCCGTTGATGCTCTTCGAGGAACCGCTGTGGTTCCGGCTCGTTGGCGATGGCGATGCAGTCGCCGAGTTCGCCGGGTACATGAAGGCAGTTGGGCACCCGGCAGGCGAGCCCCTGCGGCGGGCGTTGCGCCCGGCACCGGCCTGGCAGCTCCGAACACGAAGCCTCCCGCTCGACCAGCCGCACATCATGGCGATCCTGAACCTGACGGACGATTCGTTTTCGGGCGACGGGCTCGGACGAGACGCGTCGCGGGCGTTGAAGCGAGCGGATGAGTTGCGCGCCATGGGGGCCAGCCTGATCGACGTTGGCGCCGAGAGTGCCCGCGCTGACCGGCCGGTGCTCGATCCGGCGGAAGAAGCGAACCTGGTCGCGGAGGCCGTAGGAGCGCTCGTCAGTGAAGGGCACATCGTGTCGGTCGACACGTACAAGCCAGCAGTTGCGGCGGCTGCGCTGGATGCGGGCGCGGAGGTTGTGAACGACATCAGCGGGCTGACGATCGGGACTGGAGCGGCGGAGACGGCAGCGAAGGCCGGTTCAGGTTATGTCCTGAACTACAGCTTCAGCCCGCCGAAGGAGCGGCCGGACAGCCCACCCGAGTACACGGATGTGGTGACGGAAACGCTCGCGTGGATGTTCGAACGCCTGGAGGAACTGGCGGCGTGTGGGCTGACGGGAGCCCGCGTTGCGGTGGACCCCGGGATCGCGTTCGGGAAGAGCCACGACGAAGACCTGCAGGTGCTACGCCGCATCGGGGAACTGGGGAGCGCCGGCCACCCGCTGCTGCTCGCGCATTCGCGAAAGAATTTCATCGGCAGTGTGAACGGTCGAGACCCGGGCGGTCGCGACCTGGAGACGCACGTCGTGACGGCGCTCGCGTTCGAGCAGGGCGTACGGGTGTTTCGCGTGCACGACGTGGAGGGTACGCGGCGCGCGCTGGAGATGGCCGAGGCGATCGTTGCGAGCCGCGCAGGCGACTTCGCGCACGACGGAGAGAGCTGGCCATGGCGGGCGGGGGCCTCCGGCCAACACAGCGCCGACGGCACGCCGCAGGGGCCCGCGCCGAAGGGTCAGCGCTGGTAGTACCGTCACCCGCCGCAGGTGACACACGGGTGCGATAGATCGGGAACCGGCCTCTGCGGGATACTGGCAGCATTGGTAAATTCCCGGAGGCTTCCTGTGATCATCGCGTTCGGCGCCGACCACGCCGGCTACGAATTGAAAACGCACCTTGTGGAGGCAGCGCGGAAGCTTGGCCACGAGGTGCTGGACCTCGGTACGCATGGGCCCGAGAGCGTTGACTATCCCGACTTCGCCGAGGCGACAGCCCGCGCAGTGGTAGAGAAGCGGGCCGACCTGGGCGTCGTCATCTGCAGCAACGGCGTCGGGATCAGCATTACTGCGAACAAAGTGCCCGGCATCCGGTGCGCGCTCTGCCACACGAGCTGGGGTGCGGCACGCGCACGGCAGCACGTGAACGCGAACATGCTGGCGCTGGGCGCGTGGGAGATTGGCCGCGGCGTGGCCGAGGACATCCTGAAGGCGTTCCTTTCGAACGAGTTCGAAGGCGGACGACACGAGCGCCGGGTGAACAAGATGATGGACGTGGAGCGCCGGGGAATTGGTGCGGAGGTGACGAACGCATGACCGAGCAGTCCACCGGCAAGAAGACGATCCGGGACATCGACGTCAACGGGAAGCGCGTGCTGGTGCGCGCGGACCTAAACGTACCGCTGGAAAACGGCGCGGTCGCGGACGACACGCGGATCCGGGCAACGCTGCCGACACTCCAGTACCTGATCGACCAGGGAGCGACGGTCGTGCTGTGCTCGCACCTCGGCCGCCCGAAGGGACGGGATGAGTCGCTTTCGCTGGCGCCGGTCGCCGGCCGCCTCGGGAACCTGCTGAACCGCGAGGTCATCTTCGCTGAGGATTGCGTAGGCAAGCCGGCCGAGGAAGCCGTGAAGCTCGCCGCACGGAACGGGAAGGTCGCGCTGCTGGAGAACCTCCGCTTCCACAAGGGCGAGGAGGCGAACGACCCCGAATTCGCGAAGAAGTTGGCCGCGCTGGCGGACATCTATGTGAACGACGCGTTCGGGGCGGCGCACCGTGCACACGCCTCGACCGAGGGGGTCACCCACTACCTGCCGGCGGTCGCGGGCTTCCTGATGGAGAAGGAGGTCCGGTATCTTGCGGGGCTCGTGGCGAACCCGCCGAAGCCGTTCGCGGCGATCGTTGGTGGCGCGAAGGTGAGCACCAAGATCGCGGCTATCAACAACCTGCTTCCGAAGCTGGACATGCTGTTCCTCGGCGGTGGCATGGCGAACACGTTCCTCAAGGCGGACGGGATCGACGTCAAGATGTCGCTGGTCGAGGAAGACAACGTAGAAACCGCCCGGCAGATCCTCGCCGATGCGCGCGGGCGTGGCATCGAGGTGTTCCTGCCCCGTGACGTGGTTGCGGCGGAGCGGTTCGCGGCCGACAGCCCTGCGCAGGAGGTGCCGGTGAACCAGGTGCCACGCGGCTACATGATCCTCGATATCGGCCCCGAAACCGTGAAGGCCTACACGGAGGCACTGAAACGCGCCGCGGCCGTCGTATGGAACGGCCCGATGGGCGTGTTCGAAATGGAGAAGTTCTCGAAGGGTTCGTACGGCATCGCCCGGGCGCTTGCGAACCTGAATGCCACCACTGTCGTGGGCGGGGGCGAAACCGCGCAGGTCGTAGCCGAACTCGGCCTGCAGTCGCAGTTCACGCACGTTTCGACGGGCGGCGGCGCGTCGCTCGAGATGCTAGAAGGGCGCGAGCTACCCGGTGTCGCCGCGCTGATGGACGCCTGACGTGCTGTTCGCGTTCCGGGGGATCAGGGGTATCCAGCTCTTGCTGGCCTTCGCTGCGCTGGCAACCGGCGTTTCCACCGTCTTCGCGGTGAAGGCCTTCACGGACGATGGCAGCGCCGGGATGCTGGCGCTCGGCGTCCTGCTGGGGTTGCTGTTCCTCATGCTGTTTGGCTGGGCGCTGCGTGCGCCGACCTCGTTCGTAGCGGTGGCCCCGGAGCGAACCCGGATCCGCTTCGTCTCGTTCATAGATCACGTCTTCGACAACCGCGACATCGTCGAGGTGCGCCTGCGGAACTGGGAACTGTGGCGGGGGCTGGGTGTACGGCTCACCTTCTCCGGCGATGTGGGGCTGGTGTCCGCGTGGGGCACTTGCGTTGAACTGACGTTTCGCGAGCCGGTACGAATCTGGCTCATCCCGCGCCTGATTCCATACAGGACGCGGCGGCTGGTCCTCTCGATACGCAACCCGGAGAAGCTCGTGGAGCGCTTCTCGACGGGGTCGAAGGTCGCCAGCGCCGCCCGTGGACGTTAAGGTAAAGCATCGTGGACCTCGAACTCGCTAGAAAGCTTTCACAGTCGAATACAACGAAGATCATCCTCTGTGTGCTGGACGGCCTCGGTGGTTTGCCGCGCGAAACGACGCTGCGCAGCGAGCTGGAACAGGCCGATATCCCGAACCTCGATAGGCTGGCGGCGCGCTCCGAAATCGGGCTCACCATCCCGGTCGGCCCGGGCATCACGCCGGGTTCGGGACCGGGGCACCTCGCGCTGTTCGGCTACGACCCCTACAAGTACGACATCGGGCGCGGTGTGCTCGAGGCGGTCGGTATCGACTTCGAACTCGGGCCGGACGACGTTGCAGCGCGCGGCAACTTCTGCACGCTCGACGCGGACGGCAACATCACGGACAGGCGCGCCGGTCGGGTTGCGACCGAGATTTCGTCGAAGCTGGTCGAGCGGCTGCGCGAGATCAAACTCGAGGGCGCCGAGGTGTTCGTCGAACCGGTCCGGGAGCATCGGTTCGTGCTGGTGCTGCGTGGCCCGGGACTTGGCGACCTCGTGAGTACCACCGACCCGCAGACGACCGGTGTACCGCCGCTCCAGGCGGTGGGCTCGGACGAGCCCTCGCAGAAGACCGCGGCGCTTGTCAACGAGTTCGTGCGCCAGGCGCTCGAGATCCTAAAGGACGCGGCGCCGGCGAACGGCCTGGTGCTCCGCGGGTTCGCGAAGTACCCCCAGCTGCCGCAGTTCCCTGAAATCTGGAAGCTACGGGCGGCCGCGCTGGCTGTGTACCCGATGTACCGGGGCCTGGCGAAGCTTGCTGGGATGGATGCGCTTGCCTGCCCGGGTGGCCTGGACGAGCAACTGCACGTCATCAAGCAGCGCTGGGATGACTACGACTACTTCTTCGTGCACTACAAGTACACGGACGCTGCCGGGGAAGACGGCGACTTCGAACGGAAGTGCCATGCGCTCGCGGACTTTGACTCGCGTGTGCCGGACTTCCTCGATCTCGGGGCGGACGTGCTGATGATCGCAGGCGACCACTCGACGCCGGCGCTAATGGCGGCGCATTCGTGGCACCCGGTGCCGTTCTTGCTGCATTCGAAGTACTGCAGGGAGGGGAACGCGCACGGGTTCAACGAACAGGAATGTCTGCGCGGAAGCCTGGGACAGTTCCCGGCAGTCGACGTTATGCCGCTCGCGATGGCACACGCGATGCGGTTCCAGAAGTACGGGGCATAGGATGCGGCGGCCATTCATTGCTGGTAACTGGAAGATGAACACCACCGAGCGCGAGGCCGTGGATCTCGCGAAGGGGGTGGTGGAGAGCACCGCTGGCGCAACGTGCGATGTCGCGATCTGCGTGCCGTTCCCACACCTCGGGGCAGTGCGCGATGTCGTGGCGGGTTCGCACGTCGGGCTCGGTGCGCAGGATGTCTACTGGGAGCCGAAGGGCGCGTTTACCGGCGAGGTGAGCGTCCCCATGCTCGAAGACTACTGTCGTTATGTAATCATTGGACACAGCGAACGCCGGCAGTATTTCGGCGAAACGGACCAGACTGTGCGTCAGAAGCTGGCCGCTGTGCTGAACTCGAAGCTCGACCCGATCGTGTGCGTGGGCGAATTGCTCGAAGAGCGGCGTTCGGGCCAGACCGAAGCGGTGCTCGCGCGCCAGGTTCGCGAGGGCCTTTCGGGCGTTGAGCTCTCGCCGCGCGTGACCATCGCCTATGAACCGGTCTGGGCCATCGGCACGGGCGAAACGGCGACCCCCGAGGTTGCCCAGGAGGCCTGTGCGTTCATCCGCGAGGAGCTGCGGAAGCTGTGCGGCGATGTGGCCGATGCGATTCGCATCCAATACGGCGGAAGCGTGAACGCCGAAAACGCTGCCGACCTGCTGGCCCAGCCGGACATCGATGGGGCGCTGGTTGGTGGCGCGTCGCTGAAGGCGGACCAGTTCGCGAAGATCGTGGAGGCAGCGAAGGGATGATGCTCCGCCGGCTCGTCGCGATTGTTGGCCCGACGGCTTCGGGGAAGTCGGCAATCGCGCACGAGCTGGCGCTTCGCCTCGGGGGCGAAATCGTCAACGCCGACAGCCGCCAGATCTACCGCGGCATGGACATCGGCACCGCCAAGCCGACGCTCGAGGAACGGCGGCAGGTGCGGCATCACCTGTTCGACATCGTCGAGCCGACGGAGACCTACAGCCTCGCGTTGTACAAGCGGGACGCGCTCGCAGTGTTCGAGAGCCTGTGGGAGCGGGGCACGTTCGGATGGCTGGTCGGCGGCACGGGCCAGTACATCTGGGCGCTGCTCGAGAACTGGCAGGTTCCCGAGGTTCCACCGGACCCCGAGCTTCGCGCGGAACTGACCGCCTTCGCTGAGCGAGAGGGGTACAACGCGCTTCACGCGCGGCTCGAGAAGGTCGACCCGGTTGCCGCGGAGCGAATCGACGCGCGGAATGTTCGGCGAGTCATCCGGGCGCTCGAGGTGTACCAGCACACAGGTGTTCCGATTTCGACGTGGCAGCAGCGCGGCCAGCCGACGTTCGAGTACCTGCTGTTCGGCATCGACATCCCACGAGAGGAGCTCGACCGGCGGATCGACCTGCGAGTGGATGCCATGTTCGAGGCGGGATTTGTCGACGAAGTTCGGCGGCTTCTCGATTCCGGGGTGCCGCCCGACGCGCCGGCCATGTCGTCGATCGGCTACGCGGAAATCGTGCGCCACCTGCGGGGCGAAATCAGCCTCGATGAGGCGATGGAGCTGACGAAGCGCGCGACGCGGCGACTGGCGCGCCGTCAGATGCAGTGGTTCCGCCGCGACGACTCGCGCATCACCTGGGTGCGAGACGCGGACGACATCGATATGCAGGCGAACATCTTCACGGGCGCCTGCACCAACACGATTCGCGGCGCTCGCCGGTAGCAGACAAGGTACGGGCCGGATCCGATGGACCCGGCCCCCTTATCGTTGCGGCGACGGGAACGTCTGACACCTAGCGCCAGCCTCCGCCGCCCATCATGTCGCGTTCGATGCGCTCTCGCTGGGCTTCACGCTGTTCAGCGCTCAGCAGCGCGTCTTCGCTGGAACCTGCCGGCTTCGACAGCTTGTAGTCGTTGACCTCGTTGCTGGAAATCGCGAGCCGAACGACACCTTCGTCCGCGGAGACGATCTCGTCCATCGTGAGCCAGTAATCCCGCTTCCAGCGGGCATCGACCTTGAAGTACTGGCCTTCAGTTTCTTTCACGACCCCGAGCTTCTTGCCGTCCGCGGCGATTACCGGGGTACCAGCCTGGACTCGAAATGGGCTTTGCGTCGTCATATCAGCCTCCTTCCTCGATAGAGGGGATGAGGCTTCCCACGCCGACGGGGTTAGCTGACGGGCTACGGCCGGAAGCTAGCCGCTCCAGGTGTGCTGGATTCGCCCCATGTGCACGGTTCCCCCGCTCCCATCGGGACTAGGCGCATGGTTGGACGTACTGCCGATCACAGGCTAGGGAGGGGGTGCATCAAGGGCATAACGTGCCAACGAGCCCGGGTGACGAAAGGGTTACCGGCTGGACAGCCCGGCAGGGGGTGCTCTGGTACACTCGCAGTATGCGCGTAACCAAGATGCACGGCCTCGGCAACGACTACGTTTACATCGCCCCGACAGAAGAGCGGGACTGGCCGGAGGTCGCGCGAAAGGTGAGCGACCGGCACTTCGGCGTCGGTAGCGATGGACTGATCCTCGCGCTCCCGTCCGAGGTCGCCGACCTGCGCATGCGGATGTTCAACGCGGACGGCTCGGAAGCGGAGATGTGCGGAAATGGCATCCGCTGCGTGGTGAAGTTCGCGATCGAAGAAGGACTGGTGCCTGCCGATAAGGAGCAGGTGACAGTCGAAACGCTCGACGGCATCAAGACGCTGCAGGTGTTCCGGGAGAACGGGGTTGTGGTCGCCGCACGGGTCGACATGGGCAAGCCACGATTCGACCCGGCTGAGTTGCCGGCGAACGTGGAGGGCCCGGGGCCCATCATCGACCTCCCGGTTACCGTCGATGGGTTCGAACTGAAGCTCACGCTCGTGAGCATGGGCAACCCGCACGCCATCCATTACGTCGAGTCGGGAATCGAACACTTCCCGCTCGAGCGCATCGGGCCGCTCGTTGAGCACCATCCGCTGTTCCCGAAGCGAACGAACTTCCAGGTGGTCCAGGTGGTCGACCGCGGGCACGTGAAGCACCGTGTGTGGGAGCGGGGCACTGGCATCACGCTCGCTTCCGGGACATCGGCGTCGGCGGTGGCTGCCGCCTCGCGCCTGCGCGGGTTCACCGGCGACCGGATTGTGGACTCGCTTCCCGGCGGCGACCTGGTGCTGGAATGGGACGGCGAAGGCTCGGTGTTCATGACGGGCCCGGCCACACGCGTCTTCGACGCGGAGTGGTACGAGGAGTAGGCTCATTCGGCTGATCCGGCATCGGGTATGCTGGATGTGCAGGTTCGCGACGCGTTCGTTCGTGCGGCACGTTCATGGCTTCCTCGACGATTTCCGAAAAGCTCCGCAAGCAGTTGGCGGCGTTGCCCGCTCGCCCAGGCGTCTACATCTTTCGTAACGCCAAGGGCGAGGTGATCTATGTCGGAAAAGCGGCAAAGCTGAAGGACCGCGTGCGGTCGTACTTCGGTTCGCCGCATGGGCTGGAGCCGAAGACGCGGGCCCTGCGAGAGCAGATCGACGACTTCGAGTACATCGTCGTGGGGAACGCCGGGGAGGCGCTGCTGCTCGAGGCGACGCTCATCAAGCGTCACCAGCCGTTTTTCAACATCCGCCTGAAGGACGACAAGCGGTACCCCTACCTGAAGATCGATGTCCAGAACCCGTGGCCACGCGTATACATCACGCGGCGCATCGAAAAGGATGGGGCGAAGTACTTCGGTCCGTATGCGAGCGCCGGGTCGGTGCGGGCGACGCTGGATCTCGTGAAGAAGCTGTTCCCGTGGCGATCGTGCACGAAGGAGATCACGGGAAAGGACCCGCGGCCCTGCCTCGACTACTACATCAAGCGTTGCATCGCCCCGTGTACCGCGTACTGCACGAAGGAGGAGTACGACGAGGTCATCGACCAGGTGATCCTCTTCCTCGAAGGCAAGTCGGATGC
>CAZWBW010000069.1:0-13089 GCA_964632355.1 uncultured Anaerolineaceae bacterium
CACCGAGAGATAGGCGTCGTGCAGTTCGACGTACTTGCCGACAATCGCGACCTCGACGGAGCCGCTCGGGTTTTGCAGCCGTTCGACGATCTCGCGCCATTCCTGCAGGTCACGCTGCCCTTCGAGCCCGAGCCGGTCGAGGATGTAGTCCCCGAGGCCCCGCTCTTCGAGCAGCAGCGGCACTTCGTAGATCGACGAAACGGTCTCCATCGCGATGACCGCGCGTGGATCGACGTCGCAGAACAGGGCGAGCTTGTCGATGATTTCGCGCGGCACCGGGTGGTCGCTGCGCGCAAGGATGACGTCCGGCTGGATGCCCTTCGAACGCAACTCGCGGACGGAGTGCTGCGTGGGCTTTGTCTTCAACTCACGGGTCGCGCCGACGTACGGCAGGAAAGTGACGTGGACGCTCAGGCAGTCGCCGCGGGGCAGTTCGTGGCGAATCTGGCGAATCGCTTCGATGAACGTCTCGCCTTCAATGTCGCCGACCGTGCCCCCCACCTCGCAGATAAGCACATCGACGCCGGTCTCTTCGGCGACGCCGTAGATGCGAGCCTTGATCTCGTTCGTCAGGTGGGGAACCGCCTGGATGGTGCCGCCGAGGTAGTCGCCGCGCCGCTCGCGTTCGAGCACCGACAGGTATACCTGGCCGCTCGTGACCGAAGCAGCCTGTGTCAGGTCCTGATCGATGAACCGCTCGTAATGGCCGAGGTCGAGGTCGGTCTCGGCGCCGTCGACGGTGACGAACACCTCGCCGTGCTGGTACGGCGACATGGTGCCAGGGTCGACGTTGAGGTAGGGATCGAGCTTTTGGATGGAGACAGTGACGCCGCGGGACTTGAGGATTCTGCCGATGCTGGCGGTGGTGATTCCCTTACCAACTGAGCTGACGACACCGCCTGTGACAAAGATGAACTTGGGCATGGACCCCCACATCCCACGTGCTCTACCCATGCTACGGGAGCGCCGGGGGGCGATCAACGAACATATGTCCGCTACGCGAAGGTCGCACGCTCAGCCAGCTACACTCGACGTAATCTTTGCGCTTCGGCGGCAGTGTGCAAACGTTCCTGCCCTATCCCGACTTCGAGGCGACGGCGTGGGTGCTCGATAAGCGCCGCCTCGGCAAGCAGCGCGTCGAGGCGTTGCAGATCCTGAGTGCGCTCGGGCGGACGAGCGGCGGGTGGGTCAATCACCCGGCCGTCAACATGTGGCGCGGCCACGAAGATGCGCTGAAGCTCTACGCGCTGGCGATGTGCCGCGCCTGGGTCGAACGCTTCGGGCACGGCGACACCGTCGCCGAACAGGTGCTCGAACGCTGCCCGGGAGGCCGCCCACCGCAATCGCCCGAGATGCCGCCGTGGCTCGGCGACCCTGCCTTCCACCGCTCACACCAGAGCAACCTTATCCGCAAGGCCCCGGACTACTACGGCCCGCGCTTCCCCGGCGTTCCCGCCGACCTGCCGTACGTCTGGCCGGCGGGCAGGGCGGGGCAGGTTGCTCCTACCCGTACACCAGGTTCCGGTCGATCAGCGCGCGGCTGATGACCACGCGCTGAATCTGCGACGTGCCTTCGACGATCATGAGCTGGCGTGCGTCGCGATAGTGCCGCTCGAGCGGGTGGTCCTTCATGTACCCCTGCGCGCCGAGCACCTGCAGCGCATCGAACGCGACCCGGTTGGCCACCTCGGTCGCGTAGGCCTTCGCGATCGACAGGTGATGCGCGTGCTCGCGCGTGTACTTGCCCTGGTCGACCAGCCAGGCCGCTTTGTAGACGAGGTTGCGCGCTGCTTCGATCTGGATGGCCATGTCCGCGAACATGAACTGGATGGCCTGGAAGTCGACGACCGAGCTCCCGAACGCCTTCCGGTCGCGCGCCCATTCCAGGGCGTAGCTCGCCGCGCCTTCGGCGAGCCCCACGCCGCGGGCGCCAACCGTCGGGCGCATCGAATTCAGCGTCAGCATCGCGTGGTTGAACCCCTTGCCCTCCTCGCCGCCGAGCAGGTTCTCCGCGGGCACGCGTACGTCCTGGAAGCTGAAGTGCGCGGTCGGCACGCTCCGGACGCCCATCTTGTCGTCGGTGCGGTCGATGTGGACGCCGGGCGACTTCGCATCGACCACGAACGCCGAGATGCCCTTCGCGCCCGGTCCGCCGGTACGGGCAAACACGGTGAGGTAGTCGGCGACAGTACCGCCGGAGATGTAGACCTTGTTCCCGTTGAGGATGTAGTCGTCGCCATCGCGAACGGCGCGGGTCTGCAGGTTCGCCGCATCGGAGCCATGGTCGGGTTCGGTCAGGCAGAAGGCGCCCTTCGCGTCGCCCCGCGCGAGTTCCGGGAGCCAGCGCTGCTGCTGCTCCTTCGTCCCACCGAAGACGATCGGGCGCGTGGGGAGCCCGGAGAGCACGAGCATGAGCCCCGCACCGCACTCGTACTTCGCCACTTCTTCGATGGCGAGGCAGAGGGGCAGGATGCCGTTACCCGTTCCGCCCATCTCTTCGGGGATGGCCATGCCGAGCAGGCCGGCCTTCTTGAACGCTTCGAAGAAGTCGTGCGGGTATTCGCCGGTCTCGTCGACCTCGGCGGCCCGCGGCGCGATGACCTCCTTCGCGATACGCCGCGCCGTTTCCTTAATAAGGCGGTGCTCTTCAGTCAGCTCGAAGTCCATAACTCCCTCCCGATTGGCTCCACGATTCGCGCTCCGGCGCGACGGCCAGTGTAGGCGCGAACCGCGAACCGGTGTACCGCGCTGCCGCGGGCAGGCTGTATCCGCGCCCCTTCCCGCCCGCTACGCTGGAACCATGGAGTGGTGGGGCTGGGTGCTGTTGGGCGTTGGCGCCTTCATCGCCGTGACGGCGCTCTTGCTCCGGCTGTTCCGGGCGAGCCGGCGCGGCCGGCGGTTCATGGCGCTTTCGATGCGCGCGAAGGTGCGGTTCGGCCGCCTGCTGCTCGATGACCCGTCGGTGTCGCTGCCCGCAAAGCTGGCGCTGGTGCTTCTCGTGGGGTACCTCGCGCTTCCCCTCGATCTGATACCGGATTTCGTACCCGTCATCGGGCAACTGGACGACGGGCTCATCATCATGCTCGCCATCGGCCTGCTCATCCTCGCCATCCCGCGCCACCGGTTCGAAGCAGCGCTGAACCGTGCCGAGCGGGAGGAGGAAGCCGAACGGATAGAGCGTGCGCGGCCCGTCGGCGGCGCCTGACGCGCTAGCCGATCGATTCCACGCCGTTACGCCGAATCACCTCGCTGTACCACGCCGCGCTTCGCTTCGGGATGCGCTCCAGCGTTTCGAAGTTCGTGTAGACCATCCCGAACCGCATCCGGTAGCCGTACGCCCATTCAAAGTTGTCGAGCAACGACCACTGGTAGTACGCGCGAACGTCGGCGCCGTCCTGGATTGCGCCGTGGAGCCCCGCCAGGAAGCGGTGGAGCAGATCGATGCGAACGTGGTCGTCGATGGTGCCATCGGGCCCGGGTTCGGTGTTATCGCACACGCCGTTCTCGGTGATGTAGATGCGCGGGTTGCCGTACTCCTGCGAAACCCAGCGCACGAAATCGCCGAGCGCATGGGGCGCGGCTTCGTAGCCCATCGGCAGCAGCGGCAGTGTCGGTGCGGCGTTGCGGAAGCCGACACCGCGCTCGGGCGCCGGTTCGATACGTGCCCGCGAGTACAGGTTCACGCCGAGGAAGTCGGTCGGCGCCGCGATGGCCTCCATGTCGCCGTCTTCGATCGGGAACTGGGCACCTTTCGAGGCGTAGTAGCGAATCACCGACTCGGGGTAGCCGCGGCCGAAAACCGGCCCGTGGAAGAGCCGTGAATCGAAGTCGCGGGCCAGTTCGACTGCTACCTGTGTTTCCGGGCGGTCGTCGGCGGGTTCGTAGCTGGTGTTGGCGTTGGTGATCCCGATTTCGCCGGGCCGGCCGCTTGCGCGGAAGGCGGCGACTGCGCGGCCGTGCGCGAGCAGCGCGTGGTGAATGGCCCGGGCCGTGATGCGGATATCGCGGATGCCGGGGGCCATGCGGCCGGTGAGGTGGCCCATGAGCGTGAACACGATCGGCTCGTTGAGCGTGATCCAGCGGGTCACGCGGTCGCCGAGCCGTTCGAACATCAGCGCCGCGTACTCGCCGAAGCGCTCCGCCGTGTCCCGGTTCGCCCAGCCGCCGAGGTCCTGCAGGCCCTGTGGCAGGTCCCAGTGGTAGAGCGTCACAGCAGGCTGGATGTTCTTTTCGAGCAGCGCATCGACGAGGCGGTCGTAGAAGTCGAGGCCCTTTTCGTTGACGGCGCCATAGCCCCACGGCTGCACGCGCGACCACGACACCGAGAAGCGGTAGGTCTGCAGCCCGAGCTGCGCCATGAGGTCCACGTCGTCGCGGTACCGGTGGTAGTGGTCACAGGCGACGTCGCCGGTTTCGCCGCGTTCCACGGTGCCGGGCTGGTGGCTGAAGGTGTCCCAGATCGAGAGGCCGCGGTCGTCTTCGTTGTAGGCGCCTTCGATCTGATAGGCGGCCGTGGCCGCACCCCACTGGAATCCGTCGGGAAACTGCAGGAGAGTCACGCGTTCGCTCCGCTGGCTATCGATGGCGGCGCGTACTCTAGCAGCCCCGGTACCCGGTTACATCACTGCCGCGAGGAGCGCAGGCCACGGGCGACCGAGCGCTCAAGCCGTGCGCGGTCTTCGGCCTGCTGCGCCAGCAGTTTCCCTGCGACATCGAGCAGTTCGAAGATCTCCGGGTTGCTCACGCTGTACCAGATGCTCGTGCCGTCGCGCCGTGTCTGCACAAGCCCGCGGGAGCGGAGCACGGTCAGGTGCTGGGAGATGTTCGACTGTTCGGCGCCGACACGCTGCTGGATCTCGCCCACGGTGAGGCTTCCGGCGGCCCGCAACACCTCGAGGATGCGGATGCGGACAGGATTCCCGAGGGCGCGGAACAGTTCCGCTTTGATGTCCTGTGGGCTCATGACAATTCCAGCATACTTCATCGCCTAACTTGCCCGGAAGCTCGTTATATTAGAAGATACTGATACATGCCCTCGGCGGGCTTCCCCGCTTCGCCCGCCAGCCGCACTGTCCTGTTCCTGGTGAGCAACTGAATGACCCAACCTTTCGTCCGTTCGCGGGCGGCGCGGCCAACTCTGTCCCTGGCAGAGGTGCGCCGAAACGCCGTCGCCGGGCTTGTCGTCGGCATCATTGCACTGCCGTTGTCGATTGCGCTTGCTGTTGCGGTGGGCGCACCGCCAATCGCCGGGCTCTACACCGCCATCTTCGCGGGCGCCGTGGCGTCGGTGTTCGGTGGCTCCGAATTCAACATAACTGGCCCGACGGCGGCCCTCGTTCCCATCCTCAGCACGGCCGTCCTGAAGTACGGGCTCTCGGCGCTCCCGACCGTTGCCGTGATGGCCGGCGTCCTGCTCGTGCTTATGGGCCTGCTCCGGTTGGGCGGGCTCATTCGCTACATGCCGCGGCTGGTGATCGTCGGGTTCACCGCGGGTATCGCACTCTCCATCGCGTTTGGGCAGCTCAATAACCTGCTCGCCGTCACGGGCACCAACCCGGCGCTCGAACACTTTCACGAAAAGACAATCGATACCCTCACTCACCTCAACACGGTAGAACCGACGACTCCGCTCATCGGGCTGCTCTCGCTGGGTATCCTGGTCGCCTGGCCACGAGTGCCGGTTGTGGGACGTGTCCCGGCGCCGCTTGCCGCCGTGGTGCTTGTCACGGCGCTCGTCTGGCGGTTCGAGATCGACACGCCCACGCTGGCGAGCCGCTACGGCGAACTCCCCCGTGGTCTCCCGGCGCCGAAGTTCGACGTGTTCGATTTCGGGATCGCGTTCGACCTGCTCCCGGTTGCTGTCTCGGTCGCGATTCTCGGCGCGGTCGAATCGCTCCTCAGCGCTGTCGTGGCCGATGGCATGTCCGGCGGGATTCGCCAGCATAACCCGAACCGCGAACTCGTCGGGCAGGGTGTCGCGAACATCGTCTCGCCGGTGATGGGCGGCCTGCCCGCCACCGCGGCAATCGCACGCACCGGCGCGGGCATTCGCAGTGGTGCCACCTCGCGGCTCACCGGCGTGTTTCATGCGCTGACCGTGCTCGCGGCCACGCTGGCGCTCGGCGGACTGGCCGGTCACATCCCGCTCACGACGCTCGCTGCGATCCTGCTCGTGGTCGCGTGGAACATCGCCGATGTTCCCGAAGTGGTGCGCCTCCTGCGTACCGCCCCGCGCGAAGACCTGCTCGTCCTCGTCTCCACCGCGCTTATTACGCTCTTCTTCGACCTCTCATACGCCGTGGGGTTCGGCGTGCTGGTGTCGGCCATCCTCCTCATCCGGCGCATGATCCAGGCGCCGGCGGCCGAGGTGTTGCACCCCCACGACTTCGAACGGCGCCACGCCGAGGCGGAGAACCTGGTGGAGCTGGCGCAGCGGCGCCCGGACGTCGCGCTGGTGAGCGCCCGCGGCCTGCTGTCGTTCCACAGCGCCGCCGCGCTCGAACAGCAACTCAGCGCGATCAAGCGGCCGGTGGTGCTGGTAATGGACGACGTCCACCACATCGACACGTCCGGGTTGATGGCGCTCGAAACCGTCGTCGAGCAGCGCGAGCGGACCGGCGAACCGTTCCTGCTCGCAGCGATTCACCCCGATGTGCTGCCCGTGCTCGAGCGCTTCGGTCTGCTGGAACGGCTGGGCCCCGGCCGCGTGTTCCAACACACGCACTGCGCCGTTGCCGCGATCGAAGGACCACGAAACGGCGGGCCAGCCGGCAAACCGGGACTCGTGGCCTGAGGCCTGCCCGGGCCAACCCGCGCAGCGATGCCGGGGTTTTGTCCCTTAACCCGGTCCACGTAGGCTAAGGGCCACCACCAGACAGGAATCGTGCACATGACCCTTTACCTTGTGCGGCATGGGCTGGCTGCCGCTGGCGTTGACGACCTCGATCCCGGGCTCGCCGAGCTCGGGCACGAACAGGCGAAGCTCGCCGCGCAGTTCCTGGCGTCGGTGAACAGCGAACGCGTCATAACGTCGCCCCTTCGGCGCACGCGCGAAACGGCGAAACCCATTGCCGAGGCCCTTGCGTGCGAACCCATCGTGCGTGCCGAGGTGGCCGAGGTGTTCGACCCGTCGATGCCGGTGGAGCAGCGTCGCGCCATGATCGGCCCGTTCATGGCCGGCCGCTGGTCCGAACAGCCCGACACGCTCCAGGCCTGGCGCGACCGCGTCGTTGCCTGCCTCCGCGAGCTCGCGGGCGAAGCCGCCGACGCCGGCCGCGACCTTATCGTTGTGTCGCACTACATCGCCATTAGCGTGGCCATCGGTGAAGCGCTCGGCGACGACCGCGTGGTCCCGGTGCCCATGGCGAACGCCTCCATCACCTCGATCGAGGTCTCGGACGGTCGCTTCTCGCTGATCAAGGCCGCCGACACGACCCACCTGCCCCCCGAAAAGGTCACGGGCATCCACACCGCGATGATGGGGAAGCAGTAGCCCTTTCGCGCTCTTGACGTAACGGGTGCTTCTGCCGGCGTTGTCCTCGTGACAACGCCGGCTTTCGTTTGCGTCGAACCAGCGGCGATGGTGGGCCTGGCGCTCGCAGTGGCGCCCGTGAACCGGCGAAGGGGGCCGATCGCTTCTGCACACCTCTTGCGTGGACGAAAACGAGGGGTTCAGGAGTTATGTCGAAATCATTACGAGACCGCTAAATCGCCCACTTCGCACTATCCCTTAGGGAGAGTCGCATTATGGTGCCTTTCGGCGCTGCGGTTACTCGCAGTGGAGAGAGGAGCAGAAACGTCGGGTAGGAGGACCCGACCAAGCAACAGAACGTTCAGACCCGAAACGTCAAGAGGTGTTCATGAAGCAAGCACTGCATCAGCAGGGCCGGGCCGCCGCATGGCTTGTTGCCGGCGCGATTTTTCTCGTCGCGTTCGGCGCATGCGGCCCCGCGCCCCAACAGGAACAAGCCGAAATCGAGTACGTCACTCCGACGCCGCGGCCGATGTTCGTCTTTGGCGCCGGCGGCGATAGCAGTCCGCCCGATGTGGTGGCCGCCTACGGAATTCCGACTCCTTCTCCCACCCCCACCCCTACTCCCACTCCTGAACCCCCTCCTCCAACCCCCGAGCCAGCGCCCCGGATTCAAGCGGCCCCCTCTACCCCTCCCACTTCACCCCCGGCGTACGCACAGAGCAGCGGTTCGACCATCGGCTGCCCTGAGATCATCGCGTCGTCGTTGGGCCGCGCCGGGTGCATGATTTCCTACTGCGAAAGCACCTGGAATCCCAACGCCACCGGCTCCCAGGGAGAGCGTGGCTACTTCCAGATCCACCCGCGCTGGCACCCCGACGCGACCTATGACCCGGCGGGGAATGTCGCAGCGGCCAGCCGCATCTCCCGCGGCGGGACCGACTGGAGCCAATGGACCACCGCATCGGTCTTGAGTACGGGGCGCTGTCCCGACGGAAGGGTTTATCCTGGATAACTGAAGGGAATGCCCTGGGAGCACGAACGGCGAACCCTGCTGTTCGTGCTCCCCTGTCCCTTACATTCCGCTTTGCTCGCGCCTTCGCGAGCAACCTATACTGAATTGGTTCCACTCCCCAAGGGAGGCCGCTGCGCCGTTGTGATTCCCGATTCGGACAACCCCCGCGAAGCCTGTGGCGTCTTCGGGGTCTACGGACCTGGCGAAGACGTAGCCCGCCTCACCTTCTACGGACTGTACGCACTTCAACATCGCGGCCAGGAAAGCGCCGGTATCGCCACCAACGATGGTTCCGGAGGATTCAGCCTCCGCACAGGCATGGGGCTCGTGTCCCAGGTCTTCGACGAGGAGGACCTCGCGTTCCTACGCGGCGACATCGCCATCGGCCACACGCGGTACAGCACTGCTGGCGGTTCGCTCGCCATCAACGCCCAGCCCATCGTTGTCCACGACAAGGAAACGGGCGACGAAATCGCTCTCGCGCACAACGGCAACCTGACCAATGCCGCAACCCTGCGCGAGGACCTGGAAGCCCAGGGCGTCGAGTTCCAGTCGAACGCCGATTCGGAAGTCATCGCACACCTGCTGGCCCGCGCGCCCGGCGAGACGTGGGAGGAGCGCTTCCACTACGTGATGCGCCGCTGCGAAGGCGCCTACAGCCTCGTCATCATGACGAAGGACCGGCTCTTCGGTCTCCGTGACCCGCTCGGTGTGCGGCCGCTCTGCTTCGGCCGGATGGGAGAGGGCTGGGTGGTTGCTTCCGAATCATGTGCCCTCGAACACCTCGGCGTGGCGCTGGAGCGCGAAGTGCGCCCGGGCGAAGTCATCCAGATCGACGCCGAGGGAATGCACAGCTTCATGCCAGTGGCTCAGCCACCAGTGCGGGCCGCCTGCACCTTCGAATACATCTACTTTGCACGCCCCGACAGCCGCCTGTCCGGGCGTTTGCTTTATCCGGTGCGCGAAGAGATGGGCGCACAGCTCGCCAAGGAGCACCCGGTCGACGCCGACATCGTGATCGGTGTGCCCGATTCCGCGACCCCGGCAGCCATCGGCTACGCCCGAGCGGCCGGTATCCCCTACCGCGAAGGCTTCGTGAAGAACCGCTACGTGGGCCGCACGTTCATCCAGCCCGACCAGCGTATCCGCGAAGCCGGCGTGAGCCTCAAGTTCAACGTGCTCGCCGAAGTCGTCCAGGGCAAGCGCGTCATCATCGTCGACGACAGCATCGTTCGCGGGACGACGACGCCACGCGTCGTGGCGCTCCTCCGGCGGGCCGGCGCGAAGGAAGTGCATATGCGCATCACCGCGCCCCCGATCACGTCGCCGTGCTTCTTCGGCGTCGATATGGCCACGAAAAACGAGCTCATCGCAGCGAACATGAGCATCGAGGAGATCCGCGAGCACATCGGCGCCGATAGCCTCGGCTACCTCAGCCTCGAAGGCCTGATGACCGCCATCGGCCAGCCCGAGGGCGAGGTGTGCAATGCCTGCTTCACGGGCAGGTACCCGATCAACGTGCAGCCCCACCTCGACAGCATCGCCGTTCGCGATCGCGAGCCGGCGCTCGCCGCGGCCGAGAGCCTTAACCGCGCCGGCCGCCCCTAGCAGACGGCGCACTCCACACCGACCTTCCAGGCCCGGCACTGTTGCCGGGCTTTTTCCTGCGCGCCGGTGGCGGTCAGGTTCAGCGTTCGATTGCTTCGCGCACCGCTGTCTGCAGGGTCTCGAAGTCGAACGGCTTCTGCACGAACCCCGCGAGTTCGTCGGCCTGGATCTGCTCCAGGGCTGCCTCTTCGCTGTGCCCGGTCATCAGCACTACCCGGGCGCCCGAGCGGATTTCGCGGATGCGCTGAAACGCCTCGTCGCCGTTGGCGTGAGGCATCGTCATGTCGAGCAGAACGCAGGACACCTCGTCGGCGTGCTGCTCGAACAGGCGAACGGCCGTTGCCCCGTCGCTCGCGGTAAGGACGTTGAAGCCCATGTGTTCAAGGGCACGCGCCGTCACGAGGCGGATCGTCTCCTCGTCGTCGACCACGAGTACGACTTTTCGGCGCTCGCCCCAGGAATCTCCTGCCATCCTGGTGCCACCCTTACGAATTGTCCCCCACCGCCCTAACTCTACCGCGCTCTACCCGGCAATGGCACGGCCCCCGGCGAGCGTTGTACGGAGGTTTCATTCGCGACGCCGGGACCATCGGCCAATCCTACCGTGGGTACGGCCAGCCGGTCGCGAGAAAAGTGCCCCCAGCCCAGGCTCGCGCGACCTACCGGGCGGGCACCCGGGGCCTCGGGAGGCTCAGAGCTTGTGCTGGGGCGCCATCCGGGCCAGGGGCGGCGCATCGCCAGCCGTCACCGGCGCGAGCATCCGCCGGGCCTCCAGCACCCGGCGCAGCCGGGTCCAGTCGCGCCCGGTCAACGGCCGGTAGACGCCGGGGAAGGCCCGCCGCAACTTCTGCGCCTGCCGCCGGTAGCGCTCGGCGATCGCTCCCATGGCCATCAGCGTTTCCGGGCCGAGGCGTTGGCCCGCTTCGTTCCCTGTCAGGTACAGCGTTTCCTGCGCGACCTCGGCGTCCTGGTGGAGCCCGAGCAGGTCCTGCAGTTCGGTGAGCCGCGCGACGAACCTCCGCGCGGGCTTCCCGTAGATCGGTCGAACAAACTCGAGCGCGTACCGGAGTTTCTTTGCCTCGATGCGGAGGAGGTGGTAGTCGGTTGCCGGCGAGTCGCGCCGAACCGCATCGCCGCGCTTCCGCAGCCGGCGGTACCGCCGTTCGATGATGCCTGGCGCCACCGCGAGTATCGGGACGTTGCCCGGTGCGAACGTGCGGATATCGGCGCGAAGAGCGCTCTCCAGGCCCTCGAGCAGTGTCTCGTATCGCTCCGAATCGAGCGCCGAGAGCATGTGGCGCCGCGCGACCCGCCGATGCTGTCGCAGGAGCGTTTCGAGGTTGTCGAGCGCGTGCTCGTGCCCGGGCCCGAAGCCGGTGCGCCAGCCGGGCATCCGTTCGAGCTGCACATCGAGGTCCCGCACTTCGCCAAGCGCCCGCGCGATCCACGCGATTTCCTCGCGGAACCGCTGCAGCTCCGGCGGCAGGAACGGGCGAAATACCTGCAGCGCCGCACGGAGCCTCCGCGCCGCGACGCGCATGTCGTGCAGTGCCTCCGGGTCCTCGCCGAGCCGTGTGCCCGGTTCGTTCGCCACGAGCGCCGCGAAGTGGCGCCGCAGGACCGCGTAGCCCACTTCGCCTGCGGTCATCCCGGCGTGCACCTCGCTCGGCCCGAGGTCCGGCGGACCTGGGGGCTGTTTCCCGCTCGCCTGCAACCCGGCCCGGAACTTCGATACCCGCGCCGGTTCGAGCCCACAGCCGGCGACCAGCGCATCGACGAACCCGCGCGCCCGGTCGAGGCTCCCGTTCGTGAGCTCGACTTCGATGCGCGAGATCTTCGCCGGCTCATCCTCCACACCGACCGGGATGCGCGTTTCGTCGACGGCGATCTCGGCGACCTCGCCGCCGGTGTCGTCGAGCCGGAACGCGCGCCGTGCCTGGACCAGCGTGAACAGCGGCTGGAGCTCGCGGCGCCCGGCGACTGCGCGGATCAGCTCGCCGCAGGGGCCCGGCGCCGCCGCGATCGCCTCCGCCGTGGCCTCCCCGACGCGTTCGGTGAGCTCCCGGCGCGTGCGGATGCCGTTTTTCGCTTCGGCCATCGACTTCAGCGTGAGCTCCGCGGCGTCGCCCTTCTCGCGCACGCGGCAGGTGAACCCGGCACGGTAGATCCGCCAGTCGTCGGTATCGAAGTAAGTGTCGCGGAGCTCCTTCGTGCCAGTGGCGGTGACGCGGTAGTCCCCCGGAACGTTACGTTCGAGCCAGCGCAGCACCGGCCGCACGTCCACTGTCTCGAACTGCCATTCAACTTCCGTGTGGTCCTGCGGCGCCTGCGCCATGCGGCAATCATAACGGCGCGTGGGCGCGTGTCCCGCAATTCATGAGCGCGGTACACTCCCCGCCATGGGAAACCTCGACGGTAAGAAGGCGCTCATCTTCGGTGTAGCGAACGATCACTCCATCGCGTGGGGCATCGCACAGGCCCTCCACCGCGAAGGAGCCACCCTCGGCTTCTCCTATGCCGGGCCGACGCTCGAAAAGCGCGTTCGGCCGCTCGCTGAAAGTCTCGGTGCGGATTTCATCGAACAGTGCGACGTGGCCAGCGACGAGGAGATCGATGCCATCTTCGCGAAGGCGAAGGAGCGGTTCGGCACCATCGACATCCTCATCCACGCCATCGCGTTCGCGAACCGCGAAGACCTGATGGGCCGCTTCATCGACACCAGCCGCGAGGGCTTCCTGCTCGCGCACAACATCTCCGTGTACTCGCTCGTGGGGCTCACGCGCGCCGCGATGCCGCTCTTCCCCGAGGAGGGCGGTGCCGTCCTCACGCTCACGTACTACGGCGCCGAAAAGGTGGTTCCGAAGTACAACGTGATGGGTGTGGCCAAGGCCTCGCTCGAAGCGACGGTTCGCTACCTTGCGAACGACCTCGGGCCGAAGGGCATCCGCGTGAACGCGATCAGCGCCGGCCCGATCCGGACGCTGGCGGCCTCCGG
>CAZWBW010000069.1:13099-15436 GCA_964632355.1 uncultured Anaerolineaceae bacterium
CCATCCACGACGTCGGCGCGACCGCCGCGTTCCTCTGCAGCGAAGGCGCCCGCGGGATCACCGGCGAGGTGGTCTACGTGGATAGCGGCTACAACATCATGGGCATGCAACTCCCCGACGGCGAGTAGCGTGCCGGGCGAGGGCCCAGCCGTGGACGACGACCTGTACGAGGCTCCCCGGACGAAGCACCCGGTGGTCGTCGCCGTCTCGGGCGACGCAATCCAGGCCACCATCTGGCGCGACGCCCTGGCCGACGCAGGTATCACCGCTGCGGTGGTCGAACGGGGCATGAGTGCCGCGCTCGGCGGCGCGACCTCGGTCTCGGCCACCTACCACGTCCTGGTCGACCGCGAAGCAGTCGGCGATGCCCGCAACGTTATCGCCGAACTGGGCGGCGCCATGTCACTCGCGCCCCTGCCCGACGATGCAACCGCGGCCCAGCGGCGAAGGGCGGCGCTCATCGCCGCCGCCGTAGTGGCAGTGGCTGTGGTCGTGGCGATCGGCCTGCTGCAGCAGGTGACGCGGTAACGCCTACCCCACCACCTCGTACACGATCGGCAGTTCGCGCACCCCGCGCATGATGAACGTGGGCACGCGCGGGAGCGGCCCCTCGGTCGCCCGGCGGAAGTTGCGTACGCGCTTGAGGAACACTTCGAGCGCGACCCGCGCTTCGAGCCGCGCCAGCGGTGCGCCGAGGCAGAAGTGAATCCCCATGCCGAACGCGATGTGCCGGTTCGGCGTTCGCCCCACATCGAACGTGTCGGGGTCGGGGAAGACCGCCGGGTCGCGATTCGCCGAAGCCAGCCACACGAGGCACACCTGGTCCTTCGCGATCACCTTGCTGCCGATTTCGACGTCTCGCGTCGCCCGCCGGGCGGTGGCCTGCACCGGCGACGAATACCGCAGCACCTCTTCGACCGCTGTTGGCAGGAGACCCGGGTCATCGAGCACGCGCTGCAGCTGATCCGGGTGGTTCATGAACTCGATGATCGCGTTGCCGATGAGGTTCGTCGTCGTCTCGTTCCCGGCGACCAGCAGCAGGATCAGCATCTGCAGAAGTTCCTGCGCGTTCAGCTTCGACCCCTCGAGCTCGGCCTGCACGAGCCCGGTCAGCAGGTCCTGCCGTGGCTCGCGGCGCCGCTCCTCCGCGAGCCGTTCGAAGTACTCGCGCATCTCCTCCAGCGTTTGCTCGGAGACGGTGCGCGAATCGTCTCCGATGCCGCTGCCGAGCGTCGCGATGACTTCGTCGGACCAGCGCTTGAAGTCGGCGCGGTCCTCCGGAGGCACCCCAAGGATCTCGGCGATCATGATGACCGGCAGCGGGTACGTGAGCGCCTCGACTACGTCGCACTCCCGCTGCTCGCAGATGCGGTCGACGAGTTCGTTCGCGACCTGCCGGATGCGCGGTTCGAGTTGTTCGACCATGCGGGGCGTGAACGCCTGCGATACGAGCCCGCGCAGCCGCGTGTGCCGCGGCGGGTCACTGCCCAGCATCGAAGGCTCCGGCAGGTCCTCACCGGCGTCACCGGGCAGCCACGACGACCAGGTCTCGTGGTCGCGAAGGATCGCCGTGCATTCGTCGTATCGGAAGGCGCCCCATACCCCGCGCCCTTCGAAGAAGACCGGGCTCATCTGCCGGCCGAAGACGTACAACGGGAACGGGTTCTCGAGGAACGCCGGGTCGTTTGGATTGAACGCAACCATCCCTGCCCCCTGGGTGACGCTGCTCGCGGGGGCAGTCTATCAGAAACCCGAACACGATTCGGGTTCTGTTTCTACCCGGTGCTGCGAACTTCTCGCCAGGCGCGTTCGATGGTCCCGCCGCCGAGCACTTCGTCGCCGCGGTAGAGCGCGATAGCCTGCCCTGGCGTGAGCGCCCGCTGCCGCCGCGCGAAGCGGATGACCGCCCGGTCGCCGTCGACCGAAACGAGCGTTGCGGGGGCGGGGTCGGCCTTGTAGCGCGCCTTCGCTTCGAGCTCGGTTCCCGGCGCCGGTGGTTCGCCCGCAACCCACGTGGCCTCGGCGAACTCGACCGTGTCACAGAAGAGGTCCTCCTCGGGGCCGATCGTCACGATGTTCGCCACCGGGTCGATGCCCGTGACGTACCGCGGTTCGCCCAGCGCCACGCCGAGCCCCTTCCGCTGCCCGACCGTGTACGCGGCGATCCCGCGGTGTTCGCCGACCACGCGCCCGTCGGTGTCGCGCATCTCGCCCGGCACCATCTCGACCCGCTGCTCGACGAATGCGCGGTAGTCGTTCCCGGGCACGAAGCAGATCTCGACGCTATCGGGCTTGGTGGCTACGTCCAGCCCGAGCCGGTGGGCGTGGGCGCGCACC
>CAZWBW010000070.1:0-7314 GCA_964632355.1 uncultured Anaerolineaceae bacterium
AGTTCTTAGTGCTAAGTGCTAAGTGCTCAGTGCTCAGTGCCCGGTGCTCAGTGCTCAGTGCTCGGTGCTCGGTGCTAAGTGCCCGGTGCCCGGTGCGAGGGGCAACCGCGTCCTTGCTGCTAAGAACGAAGAACTGAGCACTCAGCACTCCTTGCCGCCCACTGCGCACTGTGCACCGGGCACTACAATGCCCCCATGCCCATCGACACCTCCCGTTCCGGCCGCGTCTTCGTCATCACGCTCAATCGCCCCGAAGCGATGAACGCCATCGACCCCGGTATGTTCGAACAGCTCGGCGCCGCGTGGGACGAGTTCGAACGCGACGACAACCTGCATGTGGCCATCGTCACCGGCGCGGGTGACAAGGCGTTCTGCGCCGGGCGCGACCTCGTGAAGAGCGTCGAAGACAGCGCGAACGACTGGAGCACCTCGCGCGACCGGCAGAGCGGCGCCACCCGCCTCACGCCCGAAGGCATCTGGAAGCCGGTTATCGCGGCCATCAACGGGCACTGCCTCGCCGCCGGGCTGGCACTCGCACTTGGCTGCGACCTCCGCATCGCCACGCCGAACGCCACCTTCGGCACCATGGCGGCGAAGCGCGGGATCGTCGCGGGCGGCGGCCAGACCCAGCGGCTCGCGCGCTACATCCCCTTCGGCAAGGCCATGGAGATGATCCTCTTCGGCGACCGCATCGACGCCGAGGAAGCGCACCGCATCGGGCTCGTGAATACGGTCGTGCCGCGCGAGAAGCTGATGGACACCGCGATGGAATGGGCCGACCGCCTGTGCGCGAACGGGCCGCTCGCCATCCGCGCGATGAAGCGCGCCGCGTACGAAGGCGCCTTCGGGATGCACTTCCGCGACGGCATGCGGCTCGAAGCGCAGCTTTATTCGGAGATCATGAAGACCGAGGACGCCGCCGAGGGCGCCCGCGCCTTCGCCGAGAAGCGCCCGCCGGAGTTCAAGGGCCGGTAACCGCCGCAGCCTCCGCGGGCACCGTTCGAGGGCCATCGCGCAGTTCGTGGCGCAGCGCCGAACGCGCCGCCCAGTACCCGCACATGCCGTGCACGCCCGCGCCCGGCGGGGTCGACGCCGAACAGAGGTACAGCCCCTTGAGCGGCGTCCGGTAGGGGTCGAGCGAGAAGGTCGGGCGAAAGAAGAGCTGCGTGCCTGCGTGCGAACCGCTGGCGATGTCGCCCGCGACGTAGTTCGGGTTGTACGCCTCGAGGTCCACCGGCGACATGGTTTGCCGCGCGAGGATGCGCTCCCGGAACCCCGGCGCGAACCGTTCGATCTGCGCCTCGATGGCCGCGGTCATGTCGTGCGTCGTCCCCGGCGGGACGTGGCAGTACGCCCACGCCACCTGCCGCCCGTCGCCGGGCACGCGCGTGGGGTCGAAGAGACTCTGCTGCGAAACGAGCACATACGGCCGTTCGGGTATCCTGCCATGGCTCGCCGCGCGTTCGGCGGCCTCGATCTCCGGGAGCGTCCCGCCCACATGAACCGTCCCTGCGCGGCGGCACGCGTCCGCCTGCCACGGGATGGGCCCCGAAAGCGCCCAGTCGACCTTGAACACGCCGAGACCGTACCGATACTTCTCCAGCTTTCGAACGTACCGCTCGGGGAAGCGGTCCCCCGCGATGGCGAGCAATTGCTTCGGCGCGATGTCGCAGAGCACCACCCGCGACCGCGGCAACTCGTCGAGCGAGCGTACGCGCGTGTTCGTCACCACTTCGCCGCCAAGGCTGCGCAGGTAGCTCGCGAGCGCATCGGCGATAGCCTGCGAACCGCCCTTCGCCACCGGCCAGCCAGCACCGTGCGCTGCCGCCCCCAGCAGTAGCCCGAACGACGCCGTGAGCGGGCGATCGAGCGGCAGGATGGCGTGCGCCGCCATGCCCGCGAACAGCGCCCTGGCCTCCTGCGTGCGAAACACGGTGCGTGAAAGCCCGGCCGCCGAGAAGAGCGAGAGCAGCCCGAACCGCGCCATCAGGAACGGGTGCGGTGGCGGGACGCGCATCATCGGGTAGAGCACGCCGCGGACGAGCTTGTTCCAATCGCGCACGAACGGACCCATGAGCCGCTCGTACGCGATCCCGTCGCGGCCCAGCCCGCGCACGGTGTCTTCGAACGAGTGGCGGAGCTCGGCCGCGGTGCCCCCATCGAATGGGTGCGCAAGGCAGATCTCGGGGTGTACCCACTCGAGCCCGTGTTCGTGCAGCGGCAGCGACCGGAACAGCGGCGACGACGCGCCCAGCGGATGTACGGCCGAACATACGTCGCTGCGAAAGCCCGGGAGCGTCAGTTCGGCGGTCCTGCTACCGCCGCCGATGGTGTCCGCGGCTTCGAGCACCAGCACCGAGAACCCACGCCGTGCGAGCGTAACCGCGGCCCCCAGTCCATTCGGGCCCGAGCCGATGATGACGGCGTCGTACTCATCACGCGCGGGCATGTCCGGCCCTCCACGCGGTGGTAAGCGCTTCGCTGATCACTCGCCCAGCTTACCGGCGGGGCAGCCCCCTTCCGCTGACGCGAATCGCACCGGCATTGCGGAGGCGTGGCATTCGCGTCGAGCAGCATACACAGCGAACAAGGTGTCCTATGCTCGACGGGATGTCCACGCCACTTACCGTTCACCTTCGTTGGTTCGTTCTCCTTGCAGCCTTCGCCGTCGTGGGCGCCGCATGCTCCGACGACATCAGTTCCGACCCGGGAGACGGGCCAGAGCCACGGGCGCAACGCGAAACGGCGACAGCCGAACGCGAGACACCACCCGGCGACGACCTGCCCGACGGCTGGACCACCTTCTCGCGCGGTGGCTTCGAAGGGGCCCTCGGGCCCGACTGGGAGTACCACATCCTCTCGCGCGAGGAGTACATCGAACTCGCCCAGCGGGGGATCGAACGTATCGAAGAAGCCGGGGGCGACTTCGGTGAGCTCGACGAGGACCAACTCGTCGACGCGATTCTCCTCGTGCTGATGGACGACGACGGCTACCCGAACGTCAACATCCAGCCCTGCATCCCGGACGCGACGTCGAACGACATCGAACCACTCATCCAGGCCTACGAACGGGAGTGGGGCGTCCGCGCCACGGTCGTGGACGAAGTCGAGTACGAAGGCAACCCCGCCGACGTCGCGAAGATGAACCTGGTGCCCGATCTCGACACGTACCAGGCCATTGTCGGGAGCGCCGGGTGCTACTCGATGGTCACGCTCACCACCGACCTCGACGACCAGGCGGCCGTGGACGACTGGAAGGAGTTCATGGGCCACCTGCACATCGACCCGGACCGCTAAACGGCCGCCGGGATCGGCCGGTAGCGCGCCGGTAATCGGGGAACCATGCCTCGCGGCTTCCTAGCTGATACGCTTTCCCTATGCTTCGAGAGATCCGCGAGGATATCCAGGCGACGCTGCAGCGAGATCCGGCGGCCCGCAGCGCCCTCGAGGTCATCCTCTTCTACCCCGGGTTCCACGCGCGGCTGTTCCACCGGGTGGCGCACGCGCTCCACAAGCGCGGCGTCCCGCTCATCCCCCGCGGCATCATGCACATCGCCCGCTTCCTTACGGGCATCGAAATCCACCCCGGCGCGAAGATCGGCCCGCGCTTCGTTATCGACCACGGCATGGGCGTGGTTATCGGCGAAACAACCGAGATCGGCGCCGACGTAACCCTCTACCAGGGCGTCACCCTCGGCGGCACCAGCACCCGCCGCGTGAAGCGCCACCCCACCCTGCGCGACCGCGTGGTCGTGGGCGCCGGCGCGAAGATCATCGGCGCGGTGGAAATCGGCGAAGACGTTCGCGTGGGCGCGGGTTCGGTCGTGGTCACGAACGTGCCGCCGAAGGCGACCATCGTCGGCGTCCCCGGCCACATCGTCGCGTTCCACGATGAGTCGAACGGAGTCATCCAGCGGCTGCCCGACCCGGAGTGGGAGCGCCTGAACGAACTCGACCGGAAGGTGCAGGAGCTCCATCGGCTCGTCCACCACCTCGAAGAGCACGTCAGCCGCGAGCACGACGAGCACCACCGCGAGCCCGCGAAGCACTGAGACCGCCTCTCGGCAGTGGCCCGGCTGTCCCGTACCATCTCCTCGCATGCGACTGGTCCTTGCGGCGCTGACAGCGGGATTGAGCGGGCTGCTGGCCTTCGGCGCGGCGGCGTTCGCACAGCCCCAGGTTCCCGCGGCGTTCTACGGCTCCGCCAGCATCGACGGCGAACCGGTGCCCGACGGCACCGAGGTCCGCGGCTTCATCGATGGCAAGGACTGCACGCAGGTCGGGCCCGCGTACCGCGGCACGGTGAACGAGGGCGGTGTGTCGGCCTATTCGATCCTGGTGATGCACGAGAGCCAGGAGCCCGGCTGCGGCACCGAAGGGAAGACCGTGACGTTCACCATCGGTGGCCGCGAGGCCGAACAAACCGCCACCTGGCGCGCCGGCCCACAGCAGCTCGACCTCAACGCCGGGGTTGGCGAGCCGCTCCAGCTCCCGACGCCAACGCCGACACCCACACCGGATCCCGACCAACCCACGAGCACCCCGGAGCCGCCCTCCCCGGCTGCCAACGCCGAGACCCCGCCGCCGCTCCTCACCGGGACGCCGCCAACGGACGACATCCAGCTCCCACAGACACCGCGCCCGCCCGGCGAAGGCACGATGCCGCCACCCGATGTGGCCGCCCAGTCCGGCGGCTCAGACGACGATGGCTCCACACCCGTCTGGCTCATCGTGGGCGGGGTGCTGCTACTGCTCGCCGGGGCCGGCGGGGCCGCCGGGTATCTGCTCAGCCGCCGCGGTACGAATTGGCCATCCGCGTAGCCCGAGGGACTTACTCAGACACGCCAAACGGTCGTATAAGCTTGTAGCGAACATATTCGTTCGCTCGGAATCGGGCACATGAAGCTCCTTCGCCTCTTCGCGCTCGTGTCGTTCGTCGCCGGGCTGTCGCTGCTCGTGGCGGGCTTCATCACGAGTCGCGACGACGGCGAACCGAAGCGCGTCGAGCGGCCACCCGAATTCCGAGCCACGCCCACGCCAACACCTTCGACGCTCACACCGACCCAGACGCCCACGCCCACACCGCCGCCCTTCGATGGCGCAGTCTCCCGGTTCATCATCCCCAAGCTGGGCGTCGATGCCGAAGTCGAAGCCATCGGGCTACTGCCCGATAACGTGCTCGATACCCCGTCCGACCCGCACGACGTCGGCTGGTATCACATCTACGACAAGCCGGGCTTCGGTGGTAACGCGCTATTCTCCGCACACGTCGACTACTGGCCCGATATCCGCGGCCCGTTCTTCAACCTGAACTCGCTCGTTGCCGGCGATGAAGTCGTTGTTGTCATGGAGAATGGCACGGAATATCGCTATAGAGTCATTAGTTATCAGCGCTACCACGTGGATGAAATCCCCATGGGCGAACTGATTTCCGCGCCCGATAAGCCGCCCGACGTTGAATGGATTACGATGATCACCTGCGGCGGCGAGTTCGAACAGCAACACCCCGACGGGTGGGGAGACTACCTCGAACGAGATGTCGTCGTCGCTGAGCGCATCGCCTGATCCGGGTAAATCTCTGTAAAGCGCCTCCTACAGCGTTTACGTACCCTGCGTTACGTTTGGGTGCGATATACCACATCACTGGAGCTGCGAACTTGAGGTTCAGCCGTCTTACGCCGCTCGTCTTACTGCTCGTGGGAATCGTCGCGTTCGCGGGCGTCGCCTGTGGAGGCGACGACGACGCCGAAGCCCAAACCACCGCGGAGCCGACGCAAGCGCCAACCGAAACCGCTACCCCCACCGAAGCGCCGCCGACGCCAACGCCGACACCGACCCCGTTCGATGGCAACGTGGCGCGCATCCGCATCCCGCGGTTCGGCGTCGACGCGCCCATCGAGCTCCTTGGTGTCGACGAAACGAACACGATGGAGACGCCGAAGGACGAGAACAACGCCGTCGGCTGGTACCACATCTACGACCGGCCCGGCTGGGGCGGGAACTCCATCTTCTCGGCGCACGTCTACTACAACAACATCCCCGCGCCCTTCGTGAACCTCGCGCAGAGCCAGCCCGGCGACCAGGTCGTCATCGTGATGGAAGACGGCACCGAGTACGTCTACGAGGTCTTCTCGAACGAGCGGTACCACCGCGACACCATCCCGATGGGCGACATTATCTGGCCGCCCCAGCGCCCCGAAGGCGAAGAGTGGGTCACGCTCATCACCTGCGGCGGCGAACTCGACGAGACCGGCTGGGAGTACATCTCCCGCGACGTAGTGGTCGCAAAGCGCATCGCCTAGCCGTCGCAGCGAACAAACCACCGAGCCCCTCGCGACAAGCGAGGGGCTCTTCTGTGCGCTCATCCCCCGGACCGTACTCCCTCCGCGAACCAGTACCGCGACCGTGAGGGAGCGTCCCCTGGTCAACCGCGCCGGGGCGCCGGGTGAGGTGCAGACTGCCAATAGCCAACAGCCAACAGCCAACGGCCATCAGCCAGTCACACGTTCGGCAGCACCACCACCTTGCAGTCGCGAGGATCCGCAAGCGCCTGGAACGTGTCCGGCAGTTCGTCCAGCGAAACCGTGCGCGTCACCATCGGGCTTGTGTCGATCGTCCCGTCGGCGAACGCCTGCAGCGCCTCCGCGTACTCCTGCGGCGTGTACCCGAGCACGAACTTCAACGCCAGGTGCTTGTTGATGCCCACGATCGGCTGGATGGTGTCGTCTTCCATGCAGGCGCCCACGACCACGACCCGGCCGCGCGACTGCACGAAGCCCATCGCCTGCGAAAGCGTGCCCGGCACGCCCACACATTCGAACACCACGCTCGGCGCCGGGGGCGGCGGCGCGGCCAGCCCGCTCCCCACCGGGGCGCTGGGCGGGAGCGCCTTTTGCAGCGCACCTGCGATATCGTCCTTCGAGGGGTCGAGCACCATCGTGGCGCCGAGCTGCGCCGCGAGTTCCCGACGCTCCGCCGAGGGGTCCGACACCGCGACGAATTCGCACCCTTCCTTCTTGAGCCAGAGCAGCGTCATCAGCCCGATCGGCCCGGCGCCCATCACGAGCGCCGTTTCACCCGGCTGCATCTGCGCCTCGCGCACCGCATGCAGCCCCACCGCGCACGGCTCGGTGGTTGCTGCCACCAGGTCGGAGACGTGGTCGGGCACCTTCAGCAGGAGCGGAGCGCTCATCAGGACGTACTGTCCGTACGCGCCCGGCGCCGTCGGGCTATAGCCAATTGACGTCACGCCGGTCTCCGACGACGGGTCGATGAGCACCGGCATCGACGTCACGCGGGTACCCGGCTCCCAAG
>CAZWBW010000070.1:7324-15411 GCA_964632355.1 uncultured Anaerolineaceae bacterium
AGCGGGATCTCGGTTGGACCGATGGTCCTGAACGGCGGCTCGGCGCCGCGTGGCTTCGTCAACATGGACGATGACTGGCCGATCCAGGACAGCCTGTTCGCGGGCGTCATCGGCCGCCGTCACGCGGGGACCCGGCTCCCAGGCCTCGGCGCCGGGCCCGGCCTTCACCACCTCGGCAACGAACTCGTGGCCCATCACGACACCCGCGTTCGGGTCGTCGTCGTACCACGTTCGCCGCCCCTGCGCCTTCGCGGCGGCCATCAACTGTTCGAGGAACTGCGCCGCGTGGAGGTCGCTCCCGCAGATGCCGCAGGCCAGCACCTTCGCCAGCACCTGTCCCGGGCCCGGCTCCGGCACGGGCCATTCCTCGACGGCCAGTTTCGTCCCTCGAAGGACCATCGCTCGCATATGTCCCACTCCCCTGTCCGCGCGCTTCCGCGCTGGTGCGGCGCACTATACCGAAGGGGAGCGCGTGGTGCGCTCCCCTTCGCGGTGCTCAGTGCCCGGTGCCCTGTGGTGTTCGGTGACGGCTCCCGTCGCCGCTAGTCGAGGTCCACTCCGGCCTCGGGGGCCCCTGGACCACCTCCGAACGCCCGCCGTGCACTGGTCACCGGGCACTGGGCACTTCGCCCGGGCGGCGGTAGGATGCCTCGCACATGAGCGGCGCCCTCTTTCGTGTGACGTTCTCCCGCTTGCGATCATTCGAGCGGTGCAGGAAGCAGTACTGGTTTCGATATCTGTCGGGTCGCGATTGGCCGCCGGAGGTGCCGTCGCCGCCGCTGGTCATCGGCAAGGGGGTACACCGGGCGCTCAAGACGCTCTGCGAAACCGGGCGGCCGGAGGACGGCGCCGCGGAACTCGACACCTACTTGCGGATGCCGGTGCACGAATGCGCCGGGCCCGGCACCGAGGCGCACCGCACAGCCTTCGAACTGTTCGAACGTGGGGTCGAAGCGCACGCCAGCATCGTCAGTGAGGCGAGTTACCCGGAAATCGAGACGTGGGTGCCGTGGCACTCGCGGGGAATCGTCATCAGCGCCCGAACCGACCGCGCCGACCGGCTCGAGCCGGGCCGCTGGCAGATCATCGACTGGAAGACGGGCCGGTACGAACTCGACGAACACGTCGACACGCAACTCGACATCGGCCACCTTGCGCTGCGGGTTTCGAAGCGGCTGCCACGCGAGGACGACGTCGTGGCGGTGGCGTGGAACCTGCGCACCGGGCAGCGCCGAGAGCGTCACCTCACACGGGACGACGCCCGCGCAACGATGTTTCGCCTCCACGGGCTCGCCGAGCGAATCAGGTCCATCGACGAATTCGACGCCACACCCGGCCCCGGCTGCGCCTACTGCGAATGGCGCCCGCAGTGCGAAGCGGCCGACGCCGCCGAAGCCGAGGCCGAGGCGCTGGAGTGGGACGACACGTGGGAGCCGCCGGAGGAGGACCCGGGGCCCGGGAGTTAGCACTCAGTGGGAGTGGTGAGTGCTGTGCACTAAGAACTAAGCGCTCACCACTGGGCACTGGGCACGCTCGCGTGCCCGGCGCAGAATGCCCACACCACATTGGGAGGCCCGACATGGACTACGAAGACATCATCTACGAAGTCGATGGCTCGACGGCCATCATCACGCTGAACCGCCCGGAGAAACTGAACGCCTGGACGGCGGCGATGGACCGCAGCGTCCGTGATGCGCTGAAGCGGAGCGATGCCGACGCAGGCGTCCGAGCGGTCATCATCACCGGGGCGGGCCGCGGGTTCTGCGCCGGCGCGGACATGGGGATGCTGAACACCATCGCGGATGCCGGCGGCGAGGGGCAGCGCGCACCCGATCCCGACACCGGCAGCATCGAAGACAACTACCGGCAGCGGTACACCTTCCCGCTGGCGACACACAAGCCGCTCATCGCGGCGGTGAACGGCCCGGCGGCTGGGCTTGGGCTCATCCTGTCGCTCTACTGCGACATCCGGTTCGCTTCGGACAAAGCGCGATTCGGCACGGCGTTCTCGCCGCTCGGCCTTATCGCCGAACACGGCATCAGCTGGACGTTACCGCGCGCCGTGGGCATCGGGAACGCGCTCGACCTGCTCTATTCGGCGCGGGTCATCGATGCGGACGAAGCGCTGCGGATGGGGCTCGTGCAGCGGGTGTACCCGCACGACGAACTGCTCGATCGAACGAAGGAGTACACCGAGTACCTGGCGCGCCGCGCTTCACCCCGGGCGATGGCGGTCACGAAGCGGCTCGTGTGGAACGCGCAGTTCCAGGACCTGGCCGAGGCCATCCGGAAGGCGAACGTGGCAATGGCGGAAGCCGTTGGCGGCCCCGAGTTCAAGGAAGGCCTGGACGCGTTCGCCGAAAAGCGCGACCCGAACTTCCCGGGGCTCAGCGTGACGGAATAGGGCTGCTGGCTGTTGGTTAAGGCCTTCGGCTGTCGGCCGCCGGCCATCGGCCCCGTACCCCGCCGCGAGCGCTGACGACCCTTCCCCCGCATCGCAGGGGGTTGAGGGTGAACTCGTTCGCAGAACTGGCGGCGCGATGGCGGTAGGTTCGAAGGCACCACCGCAAGGAGGGGCGCCATGCAGCCGACGTATCAGACCATCGAGATGGACCAGCGGGAACGCGAGCACGACATCGAGCAGCTCCTCGCGACCGAGCCGTGGGTCGAGCCGCAGGGAATGCGCCGCGTATTCCGGAACATGGCCATCGCGCTCCGCGGGCGCGAGCAGCAGGAGCACCTCGAGCGCATGTGGCGTATCGGCGCCGTCCAGCGCAGACTTCGGCCGATGAGCGGCTGGTAGTTCGTTTCCGCAACCCAATCCTGGCCGCCGGGCAGCGCTACGTCAGCGCGACCGGCGGCCTTGCTGTGCCCGAGAACTTCTTCGGCAGGCGTACCGTGAATGTCGCGCCCTTCCCGGGTTCGCTTTCGACGCTGGCGGTGCCGCCGTGGATACGCGCGGTGTGCTTCACGATCGCGAGCCCGAGGCCGGTCCCCGAGTTCGTGCGCGAAGGGTCGGACTTGTAGAACCGCTCGAACACACGCGGGAGCTCGTGCGGGTCGATGCCGGGCCCTTCGTCGCGAACCGAAAGCGCCACGCGGTCGCCTTCGTCGCGCGTTTCGACGTGCACCGTGCCGCCGCAGGGCGAGAACTTCACGGCGTTATCGAGCAGGTTGTTCACAATCCGTAGCAGCGCGTTCCGGTCGGCTTCGATGCGCAGGCCATTCTGTTCGGGGAGCGACAGCGTGACCTCCTGCTGTTCGGCGCGAGGCCGGTGGAGCGCCGCCGCTTCGTTCACCAGTTCGGCGAGATCGATCGGTTCGGGGTTGAGTTCGATAGCGCCCGATTCGATGCGCGAGAGGTCGAGGAGTTCGTTCACGAGCGCGGTCATGCGGTCGACCTGCAATCCGATGCGCCGCAGGAACTCCTGCGATTCCTCGCCCGGTTCCACGCCGCCGTCCCGCATGGTCTCGACGAGCGCGCGGATGGAGGCGAGCGGGGTCCGCAGTTCGTGCGAGACATTGCTCAGGAAGTCGCGGCGCATGCGGTCGAGGCGGCCCAGTTCGGTGAGGTCGGTGAGGATGAGCAACGCCGCCCAGGTGCCGCCATCGCGGATCGGCACAGCGACAGCGCGCAGAGGCACACGATCGGGACCGAAAGCGATGACGGCGGTGCGGGACTTCTCGCCGCCGCTGAGGGCTTCGCGCACGAGTTCGTCGAGTTCGTAGTCGCGGGCGATGACCATGAGCGGCCGGCCGATCGCACCGTCGGCGGTGGTTTCGAACAGCGTCGCGGCGGCCTGGTTCAGGAACGCGACGTCCGAATCGGCCGTGACGGCGAGCATGGGGTCGGTGGAGGCGTTGAACACTGCCTCGAGGCGCGCCTGGTCGGCCTCCTCCTCGGCGATGATTCGTTCGACGCGGCGGGCCATGGAGTTGAACCGGTAGACGAGGTCGGTGACGGCGGAGTGCGAATCGCTGGCTGCGCTGGTGAAGTCGCCTTCGGCGATGCGGTCGGCGGCGCGGGCAACCTCATCGATGGCGCGGGACGGGCGCAGGAACAGGAGGTAGCCGATGAGGAACGCGCCCCCCACCAGGATCAGCGCTTCGAAGAACCAGGCGGAAGCTGGCTGGTCGACACGGTGGCCGATGATGCCCACGGTCAGGCCGAGCGTGGCCGTGATCGCGGCAAGGAAGCCGCCACGCACCATGAGTTCGCGGCTCATTGGGCATCATCCTTCGAACAGGTAGCCGCTGCCGCGAACCGTGCGAAGACGCTGCGGTTCCGCAGGGTCTTCTTCGATCTTCTGGCGCAACCACCGGACATGAACGTCTACCGTCCTCGGCCCGCCGTAGAAGTCGAAACCCCACACCTCATCGAGGAGCTGTTCTCGCGAAAAAACGCGGGCCGGATGTTGGACGAAGAATTGTAGCAAATCGTATTCCTTCGGCTTTAGACGAAGGATTTCGCCGTTCTTCCGTACTTCTCGTCGCGCCGTATCGATCTCGAGGTCGCCAGAGACGATGGTGTGTGCACCGTCGCGCGAAGAACCTGCCGGCCTGGAGCGGCGAAGGAGTGCGCGGATCCGTGCGAGGAGTTCGCGCATCCCGAACGGCTTTGGCAGGTAGTCATCGGCGCCAGTATCGAGTCCACGAACGCGGTCACCTTCGCCACCAAGAGCGGTCAGCATCAGGATTGGTACCTGGCTGTCTTTCCGTAACAGGCGGCAGACCTGCAGGCCATCCAGCCCGGGCAGCATCACATCGAGCACAATGACATCGGGTTCAATTTCCCGCGCGAGCTTGAGCCCATCGTCGCCGCGGGTGGCAGTGGTGACGTGGTACCCCTCGCGGCGGAGGTTGTGCGCGAGGGTGAACAGCAGCGACTCTTCGTCTTCGACGACAAGCACCCGGCGCGGCGCCGTTGCGGTTGTCATTGCTTCCGATGGTTCGCCAGGAGTGTTAACGGACAATAAAGAGGCCTCCGGTACCATTGTGACAGGGGCAGCACACGCTGGCCCCCAACCACGCGGTTGCAACGCACCGGGGTGAGGAACCAATGACCGAAGCGAACACCGGGAACCGCCAGCTGGCAGGTGTGGCGGTGCTGGTGCTGGCCATCGTCGTGGCATTCGGCGTCGGCGCGTTCCTGATGTTCTCGGGGGGCGGACCCATCGCCGATACGCCGGAATCGGCGGTGCGGGCGATGTACGACGCCATCAACAAAGGCGACCGCAAGGCGTTCGAAGAAGTACTCGCGCCGGATGTGATCGAAGAGGGCCAGGCCCAGCTCGTGCCCTTCCCGGCGTCGGTTGGAGTGTACGAAGGATTCGACGGCAAGGAGGCCGCGAAAGTATCCGGCCTGCGGCTCCGCGTGATCGGCGAACAGGAAAACTGGGCGCTCGTCGGCATCAGCGGCACGCTCGAATTCAAGGGCGAAGAGCGGCCATTCAACGAGACCGCCTACCTGCAGCGTGTCGGCGACAGCTGGAAGGTATCGACCCAGCAGCTCTTCCTCGGGCGCCCGGATACCGGCACGACCGTCGACGGCGACCTGGGCCCGCTCGTGCCCGACCGGCCGGACATCGGAAAGCCCGCGCCAGACTTCGCGCTTATCGACGCGCGCGACGGGACAACGGTGCGGAAGCTTTCGGATTTCCGCGGGACGCCCGTGGTCGTGAACTGGTACGCGAGCTGGTGCGACCCCTGCAAGGAAGAGATCCCCGAGTTCCAGCAGGCGCAGGACACGCTTGGCGATAGCGTGGTGTTCTTCGGCGTGAACGTGCGCGAGGACGCCGAACGCGCCACAAGCATCCTCGATGAGTTCGGCGCAACCTACCCGGCGGTGCTCGATCGCGACGGCCGCGTGAGCGACCACTACCGCGCGAACGCGCTGCCGCACACGGTGTTCATCGACGCCGAAGGCATCGTGCGCGCGATCAAGGTTGGGCAGGTACACGCCGACGACCTCGAAGAGAACCTGGCGAAGATCGGGCTCGAGTACTCGGCGAGCTAGCCAGCGAACGCGTCGATCCGCCGGGTTCCGCCCGCGCCGGCACTGCCCGGGCTGTTTCGAATTCGGCACACGGGAAAAAGCCTGCCGCGATGGCAGGCTTCGCGTTTTCGGCGTTGGAAGCGCCGGCCTAGCTGGCCTTCTGCACCAGCAGCGCGAGGCGCCGCTTCATGCGGTCGGCCTTGCCGACATGGATCGCGCCGGTCTTCGCCGCGCGGTCGAGCGAGGAATAGGCGCGGCTGAGCGCCTGCGCCGCCAGTTCGCTGTCGCCGGAAGCAACGGCCTCGCGGACGCGACGGGCGGCGGTGCGGGCCGCCGAGCGGCGGGAGCGATTGCGTTCGCGGCGCTTCAGAGACTGGCGCCAGCGCTTCTCCGCGGACTTACTGTTCGCCATACGTAACTACTCAATCCAAATGAACGGGTCGAAGACTGAGAGTAGCCGGGAGCGAAGCAAAGAGCAAAGGGGACCGGCTGTTGGCTATTGGCTATTGGCTGTTGGCTGTTGGTGGGGCCATCGGCCGCCGGCTCTCGGCGGACTGAGCACCGAGCACTTGGCACTGTGCACTACTATGTCCCCCATGGAACTGCGCCAGCTTGGACGAACCGGGATTCGCGTGAGCAGCCTATGCCTCGGCTGCATGATGTTCGGGGGCAAGACCAGCCCCGAGGACTCGGCAAAGATCATCGACCGGGCGATCGACGCCGGGATCAACTTCATCGATACGGCGAACGTCTATAACGCCGGCCGCTCCGAGGAGGTGACGGGCGAGGCGCTCAAGCGCAACGGCAAGCGCCAGCAGGTCATCCTCGCGACGAAGGTGTTCAACCGCATGGGCCCGGGACCGAACGACTGGGGCCTTTCGCGGCGGCACATCATCGAAGAGTGCGAGGCGAGCCTCCGCCGGCTGCAGACCGACTACATCGACCTGTACCAGGTGCACCGGCCCCACCCCGATATCCCGATCGACGAGACGCTCCGGGCGCTCGACGACCTCGTGCGGTCGGGGAAGGTGCGGTACATCGGCACCAGCACGTTCGCGGCGTGGCAGTTGGTGGAGTCACTGTGGGCGTCGAAAGAGCTCGGGCTGAACCGGTTCGTCACCGAGCAGCCGCCCTACAACATCCTCGACCGGCGCATCGAACGCGAACTCATCCCCATGGCGCAGACGTACGGCTTCGGCATCCTGCCGTGGAGCCCGCTCGGGGGTGGCCTGCTCACCGGCAAGTACAACCGGAACGCGCCGCCGCCGGAGGATTCGCGCTACGCCGCCATGGAGCAGGACAACCCGATCGCGGCCATCTACCGCCAGCGCTGGACCGAAGGCGTCTTCGAAGTGGTCGAAGGGCTGGAGCCCATCGCGAAGGCGAAGGGCGTGACGCTGTCGCAGTTCGCGCTCGCATGGGTGATGGCGCAGCCCGGCGTCACGAGTGCGATCATCGGCCCGCGCACCATGGAGCAGCTCGAAGACAACCTGAAAGCCGCCGAGATCCAAATCACCGAGGAGGACCGGAAAGCGGTCGACGCCCTCGTCCCACCCGGCGGCATGGTTTCGCCGTTCTACGAAGCCCGCTTCGGCCCGCACCCGTATCGGTGGTAGAGGGCCGTTGGCTGTTGGCTGTTGGCAATTGGTGCGCCCGCGGCCACCGCGCCACCGGGAACCCCACTGAGCACTGAGCACTGAGCACCGGGCACCGGCACTGCGCACTCCATCCACGCAGTGTACGAATCCTGTAATAAACGCTACGCTACCCGCGCATTTCCGCTCAGGCGGTAAGCCCGGAGGCGTGCGTCGTGAAGTTCCACTGGTTCCACCTGATGCCGTGGCCCTACCTGCCGGACGACTTCCAGCAGAAGCACCGCTCGGTCTGGGTCGACCCCGACTACAGCCTGTACGACCCCGTGAAGGGCCACCACGTCTACCACGACTACCTCGACGAGCTCGAATTCGCCGAGAAGGTCGGGTTCGACGGCATCTGTGTGAACGAGCACCACTCGAACGCGTACGGGCTCATGCCCAGCCCGAACATCATGGCGGCCACCCTCGCCCGCCGCACCAACCGTGCCGCCATCGTG
>CAZWBW010000071.1:0-14858 GCA_964632355.1 uncultured Anaerolineaceae bacterium
CGAACCGGTACTCGAACCCCGCGAGTTCCCAGCCCGGCTCGGGCGGTTCTGCTTCCCATGTCGCCCCGATCGGCGTGCCAACGCTCGCCTGTAGCGAATCGGGCGTCACCGCCGTCAGCCGGACGCCGGTGCGGCTGGTCCCGGTCATTCGTTCGTGAATGGCACGGCGCAACGCAGGCAGGAGGTTCAGCACCGGAGTCCCCGGGCACTCCGTCTCCTGGTAGTGGATATGGCCGCCCACCGTAGGCGCGCCGAGGCGCCATATGTTGTCCGAACGGAGGAAATCTCGCACGAAGGGTTCGCCGTTCGACTGCCCGGGACGGATGAACCCCCGCCGGCACTCGAACGTGCAGTAGCGTACGAGCGCCTCCCATCGTGGTCCCGCCGGCTCGTACATCTCCCAGCCGTCCGCCAGCGAATTCCCGATGAGCCCGACGCCCACGCTCCCGTAGTTGTGGCGGGTCGCGTGGCCGGCCACAAGACCCTCACTCAGCACTTCGCGGGTGGGCGAATCGTCGCCCGGGTCACCGCCGCGTCCGTGCCGTCCTTCGTAGATGACGCCGTACTTGTCGATCAGCGCGTGGTACCCGATGTCGCCCCATCCCTGCCCCACGGCGTGGTAGTGGTAGATTGCGCGCACGTCGTTCACGCTCTCGCCGGGACCGTAGCTGTTGCGGCCCGCCGTGTGATGCACCGCAACGAACCGCGCGGGCACGAACATCTCCGGCCAGGTCTCCCGTCCGTTCCCGCCGAACCGAAGCGACTCATCCGCGCCCCAGCTCCATCGCGTGACCACCGGAAGGGACATTCCACTCTCGACGTCATATCCCGCGTTGCCGGGACTCGTGTCCGCCGTCCAGTCGCTCGCGAGCCCCGGGATGGTGATCCGCGTCACGGCGTTCGGGACGGCATCCGCTGTTGCCCCACCCGCCGGCGCGGCCGGTGGCGCCAGGTCGCTGCCGCCTGCCGCGGCGAGTGCCTCCGCATCGAGCGGCGGGCCGCTGGCGTCGATCAGCGTCGCGGAAAGCCGTTCGAGCGCTGCTTCCTGCCCGGTCGCAAACACGATGCGGTAGCGCAGGGCCCGCGCCCCCTCAGTGTTCGCGAGGTGCGCGAAGTAGTCGCCGCGCGGCGTCCCATCGGATGGCGTCTCGATCAGGAGCCGCTGCCACCCCGACCATTCGTCGTTTTTCGTCGCGAACTGGAGCCAAACCTCGGGTTGCGCGTCGTCGTTCGGTGTCGTCCGCCAGTGAATACCGGCGTGCGTGATGGGCCGTTTGAGTTCGCGAACTGGCGAGGTGAACGTGCCCCCAGGCGCCGTGGCCACAAGGAGACCATCGTCGGTGACGTGCGTCCCGTCGTGTGTGCCCCGGCGAAATACGGCGGCTCCGTCTTCCATCTCTGCGGCATCGACCGGTGGGAGGTCGTCGGCCCGGAGCACCCTCGGGAGGATGATTCCGCTCGCGATCGCAGCCACGGGGAGAGTGAGGAGGGAGCGGCGTGAGTAGGTCCGTCGTCCCATGGTCAACTCCGTCCCGCCGCCTGTAGGATACGCCCGTGCTACCAGCGCGACGCCTGCTCCTGGGCGCGCTTTTCGCTTTTGTACTTTCCCTTTACGCACTCAGCGGCGGAGAGCAGAGTTCACAGGCGGAAGCGGAGTCCCCCTACCAGTACCGGGTCTCGTTCGTCGTTCGCGACGGGGCGCCGGGAACGGTCGGCTACCAGGTGCGCCAGGGCGACACGCTTCGCGCCATCGCCCACCGGTTCCACACATCCGCGGCAGGCATCGCCTCGCTCAACGGTGTACCGGCGAGCTACGCCCCGAAGCTCGGGGAGCATCTGCTCGCGCCCGAGCCGCCGTATCCACAAACAAGCCAGTTGGTGTACCACGGCCCCCGCTCGAGCAATCGCATCGCCCTCACGTTCGATATGGGCGGACGCGTCGACCCAGCGCTCGACATCATGCAGTGGCTCATCGACAACCGGATCCCCGCCACCATCTTCATGACCGGTTCGATGGTCGATAACCCCTACACCGACTATGGCCGCCAGGTGCTCGCTCTCGTGGAAGCGAACCTCGACCTGTTCGAACTCGGCAACCACTCCTACAGCCACCCCGACTTCACCACGCTCAGCGGCTCCGCGATGGTGTCCGAACTGAACCGGACCCAGGCGTCGATCGAACAGTACGTCACACTCCGAACCGCACCGCTCTTCCGTCCCCCGTTCGGCGCGCAGGACGGCCGCGTCCTGTACGAAGTCGGCCACGCTACCTACACGAAGACAATCATGTGGGATATCGACACGATCGACTGGCTGCCACCATCCGATGGCGGCCCTTCGGCCTCCGACATCGTCGCGAAGGTGGTGAACAACGCCCAGGGCGGGAGCATCGTGCTCATGCACCTGGGCGGTTACAACACCTATCCCGCGCTCCCCGGCATGGTCAACGGGCTCCGGGCCCGCGGCTTCGAGTTCGTCACGGTCGGTGAACTGCTCGGGCCATAGTCACAGCGCCCAGACGCCCGCCGCGTTGCTCCGGTACCCCAGCGAGCGGTACACCGCATCGACCAGCGACTGCCCGCGGTCGTTCAGCAGGATGCCCCGCCCCATCTGGTTCATGGCGTACCCGAAGCTGAAGTTCGCCTCCGGGTCGGCAAACCCGATGCTGCCGCCCGCCCCGACGTGGCCGAACGCGTCGGAGCTCAGGATGGCACTGTCGCGGGCGCCCTTTGCCCTTCGCCGGTTATCGATCGACTTCATGAAGCCCAGCGCGAACCGCGTGGGGATGAGCAGCGTGGCGTCCTCGTTCGTCGCCATCGAAACCTGGCCCATCCGCGTCAGCGTTTCTGGGTCCACAAGCCGGACACCGTCGAATTCGCCCCCGAGCGACAGCGGCGCGTACAGGCCCGCCAGCGCCCGCGCGTTGGCGATGCCGCCGCCTCCGCCGATCTCGGCCGCGTGGCATGCCCGGTCATTCGGGTCGAACCCGCCGTTGTTTAGCAGCGCGAGCGCCTGCAGCGACTGGTTATCGCTTACCACCGCCAGTTCGAAGTCGCTGAGCGGTTCGCCCGACTTGCGCGTGTACGGGATGACCGGCGCGACCCGCGACTCATGCTCCTCCGGAAGCCCGATCCAGAAGTCCAGCCCGAGCGGCTCGGCGATCTCCTCCCGGAAGAACGTCCCCAGCGACTTCCCCGAAACTCGCCGGACCAGCTCTCCCACCGTCCAGCCGAAGCTGATCATGTGGTAGCCGTTGCGTGTTCCCGGCTTCCACCAGGGCTCTTCCTTCGCCAGCCGGTCGACCATGTACTCCCAGTCGGTGCAGCCCTTGGGCTCCAGCGGAGCGCGCCACGCCGGTACTCCCGCGCTGTGGTCCAGCATCATTCGGACGGTCACGTCCTCTTTGGCGCCCCGCCCGAACTCCGGCCAGTACTTCGAAACCGGCGCCTCGATGTCGAGTTCGCCCCGGCTCGCGAGCACGTGCGCACAGATGGCCACCGCCCCCTTCGTGCACGAGAAGACGGTGCAGATCGTGTCCTCCGTCCATTCGACGGTCCGGTCCCGGTCTGCGAAACCGCCCCAGAGGTCGACGACGGTTTCGCCTTCGTACACCAGGCAGACCGAGGCGCCTAGTTCGCCACGTTCCCGGAAGTTGCGCTCGAATTCCTCCGCGATCAGCTGGAACCGCGGGTCACAGGTCCCTTCGATGCGGCCCCTGTCGAGTTCGATCCGAACCTCGTTCGCCATGGATTCGCCCTCCCCGCAGATGTTGGGCGCATCCTACGCGCCGCCACGATGAAGCGGAATCCGTCCCTCCCCCGGGCATCTTCTTACGGGATGGTGTATCGTCTCGTGCCACAGAAAACGTGGATGGGAGGGATAACACGTGTTCAAGGGCCTCATGATGGATGACTATCCGCTGACGCTCCCCCATCTCCTGGAGCGCGCGGGTAAGTACTTCCCCAAGAACGATATCGTCACGCGGCTGCCCGACGGAACCCTGCACCGCTACACCTACGGCGACTACTACAAGCGCACCCGGCAGTTGATGAACGCCATGCGGAACAAGCTCGGCGTGCAGGAAGGCGACCGCGTCGGCACTCTCTGCTGGAACACCTACCGCCACTTCGAGCTCTACCTCGCAGTGCCCTCCATGGGCGCCGTGCTCCATACGCTCAACCTTCGGCTCCACCCCTCGGACCTGAGCTACATCGCGAACCACGCCGGCGACTCGGTCATCTTCGTCGACCGCTCGCTCCTGCCGCTGCTCGAGCAGTTCAAGGACCAGGTGAAGTCGCTCAAGCACGTGGTCGTCCTGCCCGACGACGGCCCCACGCCCGACGGATACCTGGACTACGAAGACCTCATCGCCGACCAGTCTACCGACTTTGAATACCCCGACATCCCCGAAAACGCTGGCGCTGCCATGTGCTACACCTCTGGCACCACCGGCCACCCGAAGGGTGTCGTCTACAGCCACCGATCGAGCGTGCTCCACAGTTTCGCCGTCTGCCTCCCCGACAACATGGGCATCCATGAGCGAGACCGGATTCTCCCCGTTGTCCCGATGTTCCACGCGAACGCCTGGGGCCTCCCCTACGCGGCGATCCTCGTCGGCGCCTCGCTCGTCTTCCCGGGTTCGAACCTCCAGCCCGAAACGCTCCTCGACCTCATTGCTGCCGAGAAGGTCACGATGGCGGGCGGCGTGCCGACCATTTGGAACGGCATCCTCGCGCTGCTCGACCAGAACCCCGGCCGCTGGGATGTGTCCTCGCTGCGGAACATGGCGATCGGCGGTTCGGCCGCTCCGCCCGCGCTCATCGATGGCTTCCAGAAGCGCCACGGGCTTCACGTGACCCACGCCTGGGGCATGACCGAAACCAACCCCGTCGGCACCCTCGCACGCGTGAAGCGCCACATGGACGACGCGTCCGACGAGCAGAAGCTCGCCGTTCGCTCGACCCAGGGCTATGCGATCCCGTTCGTTGAGACGCGCCACGTGAACGACGCCGGCGAAGTCCTCCCCTGGGACGGCCAGACCATGGGCGAACTCGAAGTTCGCGGCCCCTGGGTCGCGGCCAGCTACTACAACAACGACGAGCAGAAGGACAGGTTCACGCCTGACGGCTGGTTCAAGACCGGTGACATCGTGACCATCGATCCTGAGGGCTACGTCACCATCACCGACCGCGCGAAGGACGTCATTAAGTCCGGCGGCGAGTGGATCAGCACCGTGGCGCTCGAAAACGCCCTCATGGCCCACCCGGCCGTCATGGAGGCTGCGGTTTTCGCCGCGCGCCACCCGAAGTGGGACGAGCGGCCTCTTGCCGCCGTCGTGTTCCGGCCGGGCCAGAGCGCCACGAAAGAGGAGCTCATCAAGCACCTCGAACCGAACTTCGCCAAGTGGTGGCTCCCCGACGACATCGTCGTGGTCGACGAGATCCCGAAGACGTCGGTCGGGAAGTTCCAGAAGCTGAAGCTCCGCGAGGAGTACGGCGACCACCTCGAAAAGCAACTGGCCAACAGCTAGGAACGTGCCCGCGAGTGCCTACCGGGGCTCCCCCGTGAGCCCCGGCAGGTACCCCGCGCCGTCGATCCACCACGAAACCGTCTGCGGCCCCCAGCCGATGACGTCCTTGGCGAGCGTCCCCTTGATGGACCCGTCGCGGCTCACGATCCAGAGTTCGCTCGCACTCGACTTCGGCCCACGGTACTCGAGCAGCAGCCATTCCCCATCGGGCGACCACGTCACGAAGTTCGGCGGCCAGTTCTCCGGTACATCGAACTCCGCGATCACCCGCCGCTTGCCCTCCGACGACACATACAACTCGTTCGGGTAGCTCACCCCGGCGATTTCACCGTTGACGGATTCCGGCACGATGGCTTTGAACTTCGAACGCTCCTCTGTCTCGCGGGTCTCGCCAGTCGTGAGCTCCAACTCGGTCACCGTCTCGCGTCCGGGTGCATAGCTCGCGAACGCCACCGTGTTCGCATCGACCCAGGACACCCAGCTGATGGCGTCGGCGCAATGTACTTCCGTTCGGCTGGCCCCCGAGGCATCGGCCACTACAACACAGTGGTCCTCGTTCACGAACGCTATCTGGCCGGGAACTGCCGCGATCGGTGCGTCCTCGAGCGATGGCGGCGACGGGTGATGCCGTCCGTACTGGAAGACGAGCACCGCACCGGCGCCGATAGCGGCGATCGCCACGAATACCGCTGCCGCAACCAGCCGGTCCTTCACGTTGCGTCCGCCGTGCGCCGAACGCGGTAACGCGCCAGCAGGATGATGCTCCCGACGATCAGTACGCCTACCACGATCAGCGCGAGCGCCGCGGCCGTCGGATCGTCCACGTGCATCGCGATAGCCCGGACGAGTGCCGCGAACCCGAGGGCCAACCCCAGCACGATGTACAGGAACACGCCCCGCGCGATGCTCACCGCGACCAGCGCGCCAGCGACCACGAACGCGATCACTTCCAGCCACTCTGCTTCGAAGCCGCCGAAGAACGCGCCCCACGCCAGCAGCAACCCGAACAGTACTCGCGCGCTTGTGAGCGGCGACACGTACCCCGGCTCCGCGAGCGCAAGCCCGGCTGCCCCGAACCCAATCGCCATCAGCGACGACAACACCGGGTCGAACTCATCGGGCAGCGTGCCCACGGCTATCGCAACGAAGAACAGCGCCGCGGCGAGTCCGAACACCTGCACGTGGCTCGGCGCGACAATCCACAGCGGGACCGCAACCGCACACGCGGTGACCGCCCCCACGCGGAAGACGGTATCCTCGTTCGCGCCGCTCACGTTCGTGATAACAGCCGCCGTCGTCCCCGCGAGCGCCGTGGCAACGAGCCACGCGAGGTGCCCGCCCCGGACCAGCTGCGGCTGGCCTGTTGCCCGGAGCGCGAACCCGGCAAGGAGCGCCGCCACTGCGGGACCACCCACCACCGCAATTCGCGCCCAGTCCTGTAACTCGCCCCATGACGAGCCGATAAGGACCGCAACCCCGACCGCCACAATTGCGACGCCGAGGTAGACGATCGCTTCGAGGATTCCGGGCCGGTCTTCAGCGTCGCGCGTAGTGCGCTCTGCCTCGAACTGCAGCAGCCGCTCGACGGTCGCCTCATCGAGCAGGCCGGCGGTCTGCCAGCGCCGCAGATGCTTTTCAGGAGCGCTCACGAACGGACAGTACGCGTCCGAGCAAGGCGCAGCAACTGCCGGAAGCCTCCGTTGTGACGGCCACCTGGGGTCAGCCTGCCGGCGGTTCGACGTCGATGCCCGCCGCTGCCAGCCGCTCCGCCAGCAGATCGAGGTTCGCCGGCCCCTGGTTGTAGTTGTTCGTGTTCATCACCAGGTGCACTTCCGGTGCCTCGTCCGCCAGCTGCGCGATCTTCGACACCCACTCGTCCAGCTCCTCCGGCCGGTACCAGTAATCGAATCGTTCCGCCGACGTCTCTGTCCGCTGCTCCCACGTTTCGGCGTTTCGTCCATGGAACCGCACGAACCCCGGCGGCGCCGTCACCGCGGCCACCGGCGGTACCGAGGACTTGAACCCCTGCGGTTCGTCCACGCAGATGTACGTGAGCTCCAGGTCGCTCAGCAGCGACAGCGTGAGTTCCCGCTGGTGCCCCCGCATCCACGTCTCGCTGCGAAACTCCACCGCGCCCCGGTACGGCCCGAGCCGAAAGCGGATCTCCTCCAGGTAGCGGTTCGTTCGCGCGTTCGGGAACACCCATTTCGGGAACTGGAACACCACCACGCCCAGCTTCCCCGCCTCGTGCAGTGGCATCAGCGCGTCGATGAACGTGCTCCACGTCATGTCGAGGATTTCGGGCGGTGTGTCCTTCCGGTAGAGGTTCCGCGTCTTCGCGAGCTTCGGCGGCAACTGCTCGCGGATCTCCTTCGGCAGCCGCGCGACGGGCGCCGCGTGGTCCGTGAACAGCGAGTACGCCTTTACATCGAACACGAACCCGGGTGGCGTGCGTTTCACCCAGGTCTCGACCATCTCCTGCCGCGGCAGTCCGTAGTACGTGGTGTCCGCCTCCACCAGCGGATACCGCGTGGCGTAGTACCGCAGGCGCTCCTCCGGGGTGGTCGCGTCAGCCGGGTAGAACTTGCCCGATTCGATGAGCGGCTTGTCGGCCCACGAGGCAGTGCCGAGCAGAATACGCGCCATTCCGCCATGCTAACGCCTCGAGGCCGCGATCGAGTGCCACGTTGCGGCTTTCCGACTCGCGGACGATGGTGGATACCACAACTGCTCCAGGAGTTGCTCGTGAGCGACCAGGATCGAACGTTCCATCGGCTCGGGCCGGCATCCGACATCGAGCCCGGCCAGACGAGGGACTACAACGTCGCTGGCCACGGCGTCGTGGTTGCCAACTGCGACGGCGAGTACTTCGCTATCGAAGACCGCTGCACCCACGACGATGGCCCCCTCGGCGAAGGCAAACTCATCGGGTGCGACATCGAGTGCCCCCGCCACGGCGCCCGCTTCGACATGCGCAGTGGCCGCGTGAAGGCCCTTCCCGCCGTCCGGCCCGTGGCAAGCTACCCTGTTCGCATCGTCGACGGCTTCATCGAAGTCGAACTCCCCGACGGCGCCGGCGAGCCGCAGGATTCGAACCGCGGTTTCAGCCTCTAGCCCGGCTCCAACAGGTCGATCCCACCGGGGCTTGCGGTTCCTCTCCGGGCCAGCAACCATCACTGCACGACATGATCGGATGACGTGATGGCATTCGACCTCGTGCAGCCCTACGCCCACCTGCGCACCGCTGCGCCGCCATCCACGGTTCGCCGCCACGAATCGGAGCTCGGCTGGTGGGAGATCGTCTCGCGCGAGCCCCACCCGGCGCTGCGTCCCTACGTGCGCGGCTACGAAGGCTACCGCGAGCAGGCCCGGGGCTTCCGCTGGCGGCTCGAAGTGCCGTGGGCTGGTGTCGTCACCATCATCAACTTCGGCGACCCCTACCGCATCGCCTACCCGCGTAAGCAGCGCGCACCTGGTCCCGTCCGGAGCTTCACCGCCGGGCTCCACCATGAACCGGTGCTCGTCTCCTCCGAGGGCTTGCAGCAGGGCATCCAGGTCAACTTCTCGCCGCTCGGCGCCTCGATGTTCTTCGGCTGCTCGATGGACGAACTGGCGAACCACACGATTTCGCTCGATGCGGTTCTCGGCCCTGCCGTCGACCGGCTCGCCGAGCGCCTCGCCGACCTGCCGGACTGGGAAACGCGGTTCGCCCTCCTGGACGGGGTCATTGCTCGCCGTCTTCTCGATGCAGCGACACCGCCTGCAGGTGTTGCCTGGGCCTGGCGCGAACTCGTTCGCACCAACGGCGCGGTCTCCATCGGTTCACTCACCGAAACGCTTGGGTGGAGCCGGAAGCAGCTCGTCGCCCGCTTCCGCGAGCGCATCGGCCTTCCTCCGAAGGCCGTCGCCCGCGTCCTCCGCTTCGAACGCGCAGTCCGGCTTCTCGAGCAGGGCGAACGGCGGCCCATCGACGTCGCGATGGAATGCGGCTACTACGACCAGGCCCACCTCAACCGCGAGTTCCTCGAATTCACCGGGCAGTCCCCCGGCGCGTACGTCGCGCGCCAGCTTCCCGCCCAAGGCGGCTATCTCGGCGACTGAAGCCGCCCCGGGAACATTCGTACAAGACCGGCCCGCCGTTGGCGCCGTAGCGTTCGCTCCGAACCCACCACAAGGAGCACAGTCATGACGGAACCGCCGCCGAACGGCATGCCACAGTTCTACCCGGGCCTCGTCTATCGCGACGCCCCGAAAGCCATCGCATGGCTCGAACAGGCCTTCGGGTTCCGGCCGATCCTCGTCGTTCCCGGCGAAGGCGACACGGTTACGCACGCCGAACTCGCGTTCGGGACCGGCGTGCTCATGCTCGGTACCGCGCGGGGAGCCGACGGCCAGCCCCTCCCCGAAGGAACCCCTGTCCCGAACAAGGGGCCGTACGTCTACGTCAGCGACCTCGAGCAGCACTACAGGCGTGCTCGCGCCGCCGGCGCCGAGATCACCCGCCCGCTCGAGCAGAAGGACTACGGCGGCGCCGGCTACAGCGCCCGCGACCTCGAAGGGAACGAATGGAGTTTCGGCACTTACGTCCCGTCGCTCGAACCACTGGAGGGCTCTCGTGCCAGCTAAGCTCATCGCCTACCTGGCCGTCGCGAACGCCCACGAGGCCATCGACTTCTACGAGCGTGCGTTCGGTGCCGTCGAACAGTCGCGCATCGAAGAGAACGGCCGCATCGGGCACGCCGAACTCCACATCGGCGACGACGCCTTCTACCTTTCCGACGAATGGCCGGAGATGAAGGTCCTGGGCCCCGATAAGCTCCCCGGGACGGCCGTCTCGCTTGTGCTCGAAGTCCCCGACGTCGATGCGGCCTTCGAACGCGCGATCACCGCGGGAGCGACCGTCGAACGGCCCATCACCGACCAGGAATACGGGCGCACCGGCTGGCTCGTGGATCCGTTCGGACATCGCTGGTCGCTGTACTCCCCGCCATCCGCCTGACCCCGACCCGGCACAGGGGACTCACCCCCTACGCCGGGTCACCCGACCGACTCGCAGCGACGTCCCGAATCGACCTTACATAAAGGAATTGTGTGCTTGGAGAGCCGGTCCCCGCCGGGCCGCCATCGCATCTGGTCGGCTACGGGGTGCTGTGGTGTTCGCGTCGAAAACACTTCTCGGCGCGCTCCAGCAGCAGAGCGCGTTCCGGTTCGTTCTGCGTCATCGCAGCCGCGCGTTCGAACTCCTCCCGGGCCTCCTCGAACCTGCCGAGGCGCCAGAGCAGGTCGCCGCGCACGCTCGGGAGCAGGTGGTAGTTCCGGAGCTGACGGGCGCCCGCCAGGTCGTCCACAAGCCTCAGCCCCTCCGCCGGGCCGTATGCCATCGCCACGGCCACCGCGCGATTGAGTTCCACCACCGGCGAAGGTGTCACCGCTCCCAGCCGCTCGTAGAGGTCCGCGATCTGCTTCCAGTCCGTCTCCTCGGCAGTCCGGGCACGCGCATGGCACGCCGCAATCGCCGCCTGCAGCGTGTAAGGGTGGTCCGCACCGCCAAGCGCTTCTGCCCGCGCGAGTGCCGCAAGCCCGCGCCGGATGAGCAGCTGGTCCCATCGCGCGCGGTTCTGCTGGAGCAACAGGATCGGTTCCCCCGACGGACCGATTCGAGCCTTCAACCGCGACGCCTGGATCTCCATGAGCGCTACCAGCCCGTGAACCTCCGGCTGGTCGGGCATCAGCCCCTGGAGGATTCGCCCGAGCCGCAGCGCCTCCTCGCAGAGCTCCGTTCGCATCCAGTACTCGCCCGCCGTCGCCGAGTACCCTTCGTTGAAGATCAGGTAGATCACCTCGAGGACCGACGAGAGCCGCTCCCGCAGGTCCTCCTTCCCGGGCAGCTCGAACCGCACCTTCTTCGTCGCGAGCGTCCGCTTCGCCCGCACAATGCGCTGCGCGATTGTCGGCTCCGGCACGAGAAACGCCCGGGCGATTTCCGCGGTGCTCAGCCCACCCAGGACTCGCAACGTAAGTGCCACCCGGGCTTCGGTCGAAAGCACCGGGTGGCACGCAGTGAACACCAGCCGAAGCAAGTCGTCGCCGACGAAGTCGTCGAGCGCATTCTCTACTTCGTCTTCGGGGCTGTCATCGTGCAACGGGGTCTCCCCGGCAAGCTGCTCCTGCTTCTCTTCGAGCCGCTTCTGCCGCCGGAGGTGGTCGATGGCGCGGCGCTTGCCAATGGTCGTGAGCCAGGCGCCCGGGTTGCTCGGGACGCCCGACTCCGGCCACTGTTCGAGCGCCGCGATAAGTGCGTCCTGCGCGAAATCCTCCGCCAGGCCGACGTCGCCAACCATCCGTGCAATGCTTGCGATGACTTTCGCTGATTCGATTCGCCAGATCGCGTCGATTGCGCGATGGGTCTCCGTAACCTGCACGCCGACAATCGAATCACCTTCGACGACGTCCGGGCAAGTCGATCAGGATGCGCCGCCCCCTGGAACACCTCACCTTCGGCAAGCGGACAGGGTCCCCTGGGTATTAGGACTGCTGCTCGCGCAGTGCGGCGGTCTCGGCGCGCAGGCGCTCTTCCTGCTCGCGGAGTTCGGGCGTAAACGCCTCACCGAAGTCGTCAGCTTCGAAGAACGGCCGAAGCTCCACCGCGCCTTCCTTGAACGGGATGCGGCGCGCCCACTCGATCGCCTCGTCCATCGACTTCACCTGCCAGATCCAGTAGCCGGCTACGACTTCCTTGGTCTCGGTGAACGGGCCATCGATGATCCGCGGCTCGCTCGTCGAATACTCGATCCGCTTCGCATCCGCGGTGGGGCGGAGCCCGTCGCCATCGAGCATGATGCCGGCCTTCACGAGCTCCTCGTTGAAGGCGCCCATCTCAGCGAGTTCCTGCTCGGTGGGCATCACGCCAGCTTCGGTCTGCTCGGTGCCCTTTACGAAAACCAGGACGCGCATCGTTTCTCTCCTGTGTGTGGTGGTTTTGGAGCGGTTTCTTGCCCCGCTTCTACAACCACGTCGAACGAGCGCGCCCCGGATCGACACCCTTCGACAGAGAATTTTGCGAAGAGTTCTTGCGTAAAATCGCCGGGCGTCAGCGCAGTCCACAGCCAGACCCGCCAGCGCGTTTGCGCAGGCGAACAAGGAGAGCGGAGCGGAGAGAATCCAGGGGGAAAAGATGAGAGGAAAAGATGAGAGGGGGAAAGTGGCTGCCGAGCAGGGATTCGAACCCCAACCATAGGCTCCAAAGGCCCGTGTGCTACCGTTACACCACTCGGCACCGAACCACACCGTGGTTCACTCTTACGATGCCACGTCCGCCCGCATCGGGGCAAAGCGAAGGCCCGGGTTTCTGCCGGGCCTCGTGTTCAATTGTCAGCTGGGCAAATCAGTCGCCGAGAAGCGTCGTGTACCCCAGGGCGATGACGTCCTCCACGTACTGGCTGCGCCAGCCCGGGTCCGGGATAGGCTTCCGGTGCTCCCGGAACCAGCGATGGATCTGGAGGTACTCCTCCTCCAGCCGCATGCGCCAGCTGTCCTCTTCGCGGAAGAGTTCCGGGTCCACCTCTTCGAGCCCCTTCTGCATATCGTCGTAGTCGATATCCGCGTCCTCTTTCCAGTAGGTCGAGAGGTAATCGATCGACTCTTCGAGGTTGTTCCGGCACTCCTCGAGCATGATCGACATCATGCCCGTCTCGTCCACGAGTTGGCCGTTCACCCGGTAGCGGCGCGCGCACGGTTCGCACACGACCACCAGCTTCCGGGCGTCGCAGTCGGACTTGTCGACGCAGTCGCGGCAGCGCTGGGCGAACTCAGCGGCCTCGGGGTTGCGTGTATAGCCCACGATCATCTCATCGCCGAGCGCGCCGCACGCCTGGCACGACATCTTCGCGGCGAGGATCTCGTTGATCGCCTTGTCCCAGTCCAGTTGCATCAGGACCTCCGGCCTCCCTGCGAAGCGGACCCTTAGTCTTGCTTCGCTTCCACTTCGAGAGTATACCAGCCGGCCTGCCCCGGCATCTCCTCGATCCCGACCGTCAGTTTCCGGATCTTTGTTGCTCCCTGCTCGCGAAGAGACGTCAGCAACTGGCCCGCAACCCACTCCGCGATGCGTTCCGACGTCGTGTTGTCGACCGGGAGGGGAAACACGTCACTTTTCGGAAACCGGTACTGCCGCTCCTTCCAGCGGACCTCCCACGCGTCTTCCAGCTCCTTCATCTCCAGGAGCTTGCTCTCCATTTGCAGCAGAAACTTGTGGTCCAGGGGATCGACAATCGCCTTCGTGAGGCGCTTCACCTCTCCGAAGTCCCAAACCCACGAGTCCTCCGTGAGATCGCCTTCGATTTCGACGTGGACATCGTAGTTGTGGCCGTGGAGCGGTTCGCAGTCTCCCCGGAAGGTGGCCATGTGAGCGGCGGCGAAGCGCAGCCGGTTTCGTTCGACAGTGACGCGGCGAATTGGCATGGTTCAATGCTAGGGGAGCGGGCGCTCGCAGGCATGTCAGCCGCTCACCGAGGTCGCCAGGCTGGCTTTGCCGCACCTATACCCCGTGCTATATTCAACTGCGGCGTACTTAGCGACGAATTTCACAAACAGGTTCCCGGGTGCTTTACGAATTCGGCCACATCGGCATCCTGCTGATCATTGCGCTCATCTTCCCGCTTGGCGCGCTCGTGACCTCGTGGGCCTTCAAGTTCGTCAACATTCGGCCGGATGCCGCCGAGGACCCGGTCAAGACCGACACCTACGAGTGCGGTATGCGGACCGAGGGCCCAACCCTCGTCCAGTTCAACTTCCGCTACTACTACATCGCGCTGTTGTTCGTCCTGCTCGATGTCGAAATCGTCTTCCTGTTCCCCTGGGCACTGGTCTTCGACGACATCGGCTGGGCCGCCTACGGCAAGGGCCTGCTCTTCATCGGGACGTTCATCGTTGGCGGCATCTATGCCTGGCGCAAGCGCGCACTGGAATGGCGGTAGCCCATGACACGCGAATGGACCGGGGAAGAACTGGCTGCAGCCGCGGAACGCCTTGTTCCCGGCTCTGTTGAACGCGTCACCCCCAACGCCTGCTACCTCAAGCCCGAAACCCTCGTGCAGACCTTCACCGCCCTCCGCGACGACCCGGAAACCGACTTCAAGTACCTCGCAAACCTCTGCGGCGTCGACTACTGGGACCGGTTCGAAGTCGTCTACCACGTTCACTCCTTCGAAAAGAACCACATCGGCCTCTACAAGGCCGAGACCCGCGACCGCGAGAACCCGTCGCTCCCCAGCGTCGTGCCCGTCTGGTACGGCGCCTGGATCCAGGAGAACGAAACCTACGACATGTT
>CAZWBW010000072.1:0-14734 GCA_964632355.1 uncultured Anaerolineaceae bacterium
AGCGACGAGATCGGCGTGTTTCTGCAAGCCGCGCTCGGCACGATTGGAGACGGGCAGGGGGTGGAAATGTTCTACAACTATGAAGTTACCCCCTGGTTCCACCTGACCGGCGACATGCAGATTTTGGTGCCGGAGGTGGAAGACCTCGACAACTCCACACCTACCGGCACGCCCGAACGGAAGTCACAACTCCCGTTCTCGCGGTTCGTGCAGTCCAGGTATGGCCCATAGGGTCCCGACTTCCGGATCGTCTCGCCGCCACACTTCGGGCAGCGGTATTCCGTCACTTCGGGTGGCGCGACGTACACCGGCTTTCCGTCCGGGCCCATCGGCAGCGAGTTGGTGCATTCGGGGTAGCGCGGGCAGGCGAAGAACTTGCCGTTGCGGCCCCACTTGATGACCAGGTTCGCCTGCTTACAGACGTTGCACAGGATGTCGGTCGGCTCGTCGACCTTCGTCGCTTCGCCCTTCGCCTTCTCGTAGACAGGTTCGAAGTCGCGCCAGAAGCTGCTGACCACCGAGTGGTAGTCCCGCTTCCCCTCCGCTACTTCGTCGAGTTCCTTCTCCATCTCGCTCGTGAACGCCGTGTTCACGTACTTATCCATGTACGCAACGAGCAGGTCGTTCACGAGGAACCCGAGCTCCTGCGGAACGAGCGCACGGCCTTCCTTTCGCACGTACTCGCGTTTCTGCACCGTCTGCACGATGGTCGCGTATGTGCTCGGCCGCCCGATGCCCAGCTCCTCGAGCTTCTTCACCAGCGACGCCTCTGTGTAGCGTGGCGGCGGCTCCGTGAAGTGCTGCTTCCCCTCGATGTTGCGGCGGTCCAACAGTTCGCCTTCGCCCAGGTCGGGAAGCTGCGATTCGCTGTCTTCGTCGGGCGCGTCTTCGCTGTCGTCCACGTGGTGGCCATACACCGCGAGGTGGCCCGCGAACTTCAGGCGCTGCGCCGACGCGCGGAATGTGCCGCGAACTTCTCCGTTTTCCCGCGCCTCGATCTCGACGCTCATCGTGTCGAAGCGCGCTTCGGCCATCTGGCTCGCCACGAACCGCTCCCAGATGAGCCGGTACACCCGGAGCTCGTCGCGATCGAGCACCCCGCGGAGGCTGTCTGGCGTGCGGCGAACGTCCGTCGGGCGAATCGCCTCGTGCGCTTCTTGCGCGCCCTTCGACCGCGTCCGGTAGACGTTCGGTTTCGCCGGGACGTATTCGGCGCCCCACCGCCCGGAGATGTACTCCCGGGCATCCTTCTGCGCTTCCTTCGAAATATTCAGCGAGTCGGTTCGCATGTACGTGATGAGACCGACTGCGCCCTGCCCCGGGAGCTCCTTACCTTCGTACAGCGCCTGCGCCACGGCCATCGCGCGCGCGGCGCCCAGCCCGAGCCGGTTGCTCGCGGCCTGCTGGAAAGTGCTCGTCGTGAACGGCGGCAGCGCCGACTTCTTCCGTTCGCCCCGCTCCACCTTCGACACGGCGAACTGGCAGCGGTTGAACGTCTCGATGAGCGCGTTGGCCTCTTCCTCCGAGCCGATGGCCGGGCGGCGCCCATCGAACGGCGGCTTCATCGAAACCTGGCGGGTCATGCCCGGCAGCCGCGCCAACTCGGCCTGGAAGGCGCGGTCCTCCTTCGCAAGCAGCGCATGAATCGACCAGTACTCGGTCGGCTGGAAGTTCTGGATCTCCCGTTCGCGCTCGACGATGAGGCGCAGTGCGACACTTTGCACGCGGCCGGCGCTGGCGCTCCGCGTCACCTTGTCCTGCACGAACCAGCTCAGCGGATAGCCCATCAGCCGGTCGAGCACACGGCGTGCCTGCTGCGCGTCGACCAGGTCCATGTCCAGCTCGCCCGGACGGCGCCCGTTCGGCGCGGCGCCGTCGGCGCTGCGTCCCGCAAGCGCTTCCTGGAACGCGGCTTCGATCGCCGGCTTCGTGATCTCGTGGAACACCACGCGAGTGGTCTTCTCCGGCGGGATGCCCGCCGCCTCGCGGATGTGCCAGGAAATCGCTTCGCCCTCGCGGTCAGGGTCTGTCGAAAGGAACACGCGCTCGGCTTGCTTCGCCTTCTCCGCGATGTCCTTCAGGATCTCCTTCTTCCCCTTAACGACGACGTATTCCGGATCGAACTTGCCCTCCTTGGGCTTCATTCCCCCGAATCCCGCCGGGGGCAGATCGCGGACATGACCAACCGAGGCGATGACTTCGTAGCCGTCGCCGAGAATCGCGCCCACCGTTCGAGCCTTCGTCGGAGACTCGACGATGACAAGGTTCATCGGCTTCTTGCCGTTTCCGTTCGTGGGCGGCGAAGCCGATGTCCGGGTCGTTGCGCCCCGCTCAGGCGCTTTCTTGCGCGATGTGGAGGTCTTGGTCGTCGATGCTGTTGCCAATGCGTCTGCCTATGCCGTAGGTCGGCGTCCTTCGTCGAAGTTAGAAGTTGAGCGTAGAAACTGCCCGAACGCTTTGTCGAGCCGTCCCGGTCCGTCAGCTACCCACCGCTCACGTCCGGGCATACACCATAGGCCGTTCCTGCCGGACCAGCCCTTTCAGTTCCATAAGCTGCAGGGTGCTGCTCACAAGCGCCACGGGCAAGCCAGACGACCGAACGATTTCGTCGATATGTTTCGGCGAATCCTGCAGCCAGTACAGGAGCTTACCCTCATCCTGCGTCGGAGTTGGCCGGGTTGTCACGGCCGCAGGTCTCGAGACCCGCGCCGCCGAATCGTCGTCCGCAGCCTGTTCCGGGAGCGCCGCCTGGCTCCCGACCGCCAACAGGTTCAGTTCCTCGCAGAGCTGCTCGGGCGTTGCCACGAGCTTCGCGGTGCTCTCCCGGATGAGCTGGTTCGTGCCCGCACTCTGCCGCGAAAAGATCGGCCCGGGTACCGCGAACACGTCTCGCCCCTGTTCGAACGCCCAGTTCGCCGTGTGCAGCGCACCGCTCCCCGCGCCTGCTTCGACGACCAGCGTCGCCCGCGCCAGCCCCGAAAGGATGCGATTCCGCCGCGGGAAGTAATCCGGGCGCGCAGGGATGCCCGGCGGGTATTCGCTCACGAGGCAGCCTTGCTCCATGATCCGCTCCGCGAGCCCGAGGTTCTCTCGCGGGTACACCTTATCGATGCCGCCCGCCAGCACCGCAACCGTCGGTGCTCCCTGTTCGAGCGCCACGCGGTGCGCAATCGAATCCACGCCGCGCGCCAGCCCGCTCACGATCGCGACACCGCTCCGCGCGACCGCTTCGCAGAACTGTTCGGTCGCCTGCCGGCCGTACGGGGTAACCCGGCGGGTGCCGACCACCGCCAGCGCCTGCTCGAACTGCGGGCCCAGCTTCCCCTTAACGAAGAGCACCGGCGGGCTCTGCCGGATATCCCGCAGCGATTCCGGGAAGTCATCGTCGAGCCACGTGTACACGCGAACGCCGTGTTCCTCGAGCAGCCGTAGCTCCCGGTCGGGATCGAAGTTCGCCCGTGCCTTTTCGAACCCGCGAAGATACATCGGGTCGAGGCCGGCTTTGGCGACCTCGTCGATCGGCGCCTGCCACGCCGCGCCGATGTGTTCGAAGTACCGCACGAGGAGCGAGAAATTCGTGCTGCCGAGCCCTGCCCGCCGCAGCGCAAGCCAGTATGGAAGTTCCGCTGATTCCGCCACGCGCGGACTATATCCGCTAATGCGCTAGTGCGCTCTCGGTCTCGTTCGGGTGCACGATCCGCTCGACCCGCAGCCGGCGCACGCGCCGCCCCGACATGCTCAGGACGCGCAGGCAAAGCCCATCCACCCGCACTTCGTCGCCCACCGACGGCAGGCGCCCAAGCTGGTGGATCAGGAAGCCGCCCACCGTATCGAAGTCCTCCGAGTCGACTTCGTACCCGAACAGGTCGCGAAGCACGTCGGTGTCCACGCCCGCATCCAGCACGACCTCGTCCGGGGAGATGACTTCCATCGTCGGCCGTGCGACGTCGTACTCGTCTTCGATTTCGCCGACGATCTCTTCGAGCAGGTCCTCGATGGTGACCAGCCCGGCGGTGCCTCCGTACTCATCGACAACGATCGCGAGGTGCACTCGCTTCGCGCGGAGTTCAGCCAGCAGTTCGTCCAGCCGCTTCGATTCGGGAACGAAGTACGGCTCGCGCAGGAGTTCGCTGAGCTGCCGTTCGCGGCCGCCGTTCGACACCGCGCGCAACAGGTCCTTCGCGTACACAATGCCCACGATGTCGTCGATGTTGTCGCGATACACCGGCACGCGGCTGAACCCGCGTTCGTTGATCAGCGCCGCCACGTCCTCGATGGAGTCGTTGATCTCGGCGGCGCCGATGTCGATGCGCGGCACCATCACTTCCCGGGCAGTCTTGTCTTCGAGTCCGATGATGCCCCGGATCATGCGGCGTTCATCTTCTTCGACACCGCCCTGCGCTTCCTCGTTCTCGATGAGCGTCAGCAGGTCCTGCCCGATGTCGCGCTTCACTACCCGGATGGATCGCGCGATGAACCGTGCCGGCAGGCTCAGCACCCACGCCGGAATCGCGAAGACCTTCGCTACCGCGGTCGCCACCTGGCTGAGCTGCAACGCCGCGTACTCCGGCTGCCGCGCCGCGATCACGCCGACCGACACCTGCAGGAGCGCCACGTACAGCCCACCGAGGATGCCCACCCCGATGAGCCCGGCGTCGTTCTCCAGGGTCCACTGGCCGATGAGTGCGAACAGCACAACGATGCTCGCGGCCGCCATCGCCCGCACCAGCGTCAGGGGGCCGAGAAACTCGCGCGGCTGTTCCACGGTGCTCGCAATTCGCTTCGCGCGCGGGTCACCGTGAACCGCAAGCGCCTGGATGCGCACGTTGCTGGCCCGTTCGAGCGCAGTTTCCGCTGCCGCCACCACCGCGAGGACGAGCGAAAGGGGAATGATTGCCGCACCCGCGGCTAAAGCGCTCTCCATGGCTATTCGCTCCCCGTAGCGCGTCTCAACGGACGCGCCGGCACGCCGGCTACCTTCGCTCCATCCTCCACGTCTCGCGTCACCACCGAACCCGCGCCGGTAATCGCGCCATCACCTACACGCACCGGCGCCACCAGCATCGTGTCGCAGCCGACGAACGCACCCGCGCCGATGGTCGTGCGGTGCTTGTTCACGCCGTCGAAGTTACACGTAATCGTTCCCGCGGCGATGTTCGCTCCTTCACCTACGTCCGCGTCGCCCAGGTAGCTGAAGTGGTGCATCTTGACGCCGCGGCCGAGATTCGAGTTCTTCACCTCCGCGTAATTGCCCAGGTAGCAGCCATCGCCGATAACCGCGCCCCCGCGAACATGCGCGAAGGGCCCCACCTGCACGTCGCGCCCAATGGTCGATTCCTCGATCACCGACTGGCGAACGGTCGAACCCTCGCCCACCGCGCTGTTTCGTAGCGTCGTCCCGGGACCGATGACGCAGTTCGTCTCGATGCGGGTTGCGCCCTGCAGGTAGCAGTTCGGATGGATCGTCACGTCCTGCGCGATCTCCACCCCGGCATCGATATAGGTCGAGTCGGGGTCGACAATGGTTACGCCCTCGCGCATGTGCCGTTCGAGGATGCGCCAGCGCATCACCTGCTCGGCCTTTGCCAGCTTCACCCGGTCGTCCACACCGAGCGCCTCGTCCTCGGCCGCTTCGATGGTCGCTGCCGGCTTGCCTTGCTCGTACGCGAACTCCGCCAGCGCCGTCAGGTAGTACTCGCCCTTCGAACTCAACGGCACCCGCTGAAGGTTGTCCCAGAGCCAGGCGGCGTCGAACACGTACTCGCCCCAGTTGATCTCCGCGCCCCCGTCCGGCCCGTCGTAGTCGGCTGCCTGCACGATGCCGCGAACGTTCCCCTGCTCGTCGCGAACAACCCGCCCCAGTGCCCCTGCGTCGGCGACGCGCTGCGACACGAAGGCCATCGCACGGCCTTCGCTCGCATCGAGCAGTCGCTGCAGTGTGTTCGAAGTCACCAGCGGTTCGTCGCCGTTGAGCACCAGGACGCGGTCGCAGCCCGCCAGCGCCTCCTCACACCGGCGCACCGCGTCGCCCGTCCCCAGCAGTTCCGTCTGCTCGACGAACACGAGGTCCGGGGCGGCCAGCGCTTCTCGCACGCGTTCGCCCTGGTGGCCGATGACGACAACAATGCGCTCGGGGTTCAGTTCGCGGGCAGCATCGATAACGTGGCGCGCCATGGGCAGGCCGCACACCGGGTGCAGCGGCTTCGGAAGTGCCGACTTCATCCGGGTCCCCTGGCCCGCAGCGAGGATGACGACTCCCAGGCTCATCTCAGGACGGTGGTAGCGCAGGGAGCCATAGCGGCGCCACTGAGGGGTCGTACGTTGAGGTGCGTTGGGGAGGATCTTGCTCAGTACCCATAGTGGACCCGCACGGGTCCGGCATCCATGCTAGGAAGCACGGAAAACGCCTGTCAAGATGAACCAGCCTCGACATCGATCGCGGCGCCTACATAGCATTTCGCGAACACACCATGCCCAACCCACCTCGAACATCCGACGAAATCCGCGAAACCTTCCTCCGCTTCTTCCAGGAACGGGATCACCTGCTGCTGCCCGGCTGGCCGCTCGTGCCTATCGGCGACCCCACATCCCTTTTCACCAGCGCCGGCATGCAGCAGTTCAAGCCCTATTTCATGGGCGAAGCGGAGCCCCCGTCGCCCCGGATCACCACCGTGCAGCGCTGCTTCCGAACCACCGACATCGAGGAAGTCGGCGACCTCAGCCACTGCACGGCTTTCGAGATGCTGGGCAACTTCAGCTTCGGGGACTACTTCAAAAAGGGCGCCCTCGAGTTCGCCTGGGAGCTCCTGACCAAAGTCTTCCAACTCCCGCCCGAGCGGCTGCACGCGACCATCTACCTCGACGACGACGAAAGCTACGGGTACTGGCGCGAGGTCGGGCTCCCCGATGAACACATCCATCGCCGCGGCGAGGACCTGAACTATTGGTTCAGCTTCCCGAAGGACACGCCGGGAGCCAGCGGTCCCTGCGGCCCCGACAGCGAGATCTACTACGACTTCTTCCCGGAGCGCGGCCTCGAAGAGGCCCGCACCGGCGTGGGGTACAACGACGAGCGCTTCCTCGAGATCTGGAACCTCGTCTTCATGCAGCTTTACCAGCATCCCGACGGTAAGCGCACCGACCTCCCGGCCAAGAACATCGATACCGGCTCCGGGCTCGAGCGCCTCGCCGCCGTGCTGCAGGGCAAGCGCTCGGTCTTCGAAACCGACGTCTTCCTGCCGATCCTGACCGAAGCCGCGAAGGTCGTTGGCGTCGACTACTTCGGCGGCAAGTGCACGGAGCAGCAGGCATACGCCGTCCGCGCGATGTCCGAGCACTGCCGCGCTGCCGCCATGCTCATCGCCGATGGCGTGGTGCCTTCGAACGAAGGCCGCGGATATGTGCTGCGCCGGGTCATTCGCCGCGCCGTCTACCTTGCCCGGAAGGCCGGCGTGACTGAGCTCTTTACCGCAAGGCTCGCCCGCGCTGCCATCGAAAAGCTGGGTGGCGCCTACCCGCACATGCTCGAACAGCGGGAATTCGTCGAACGCGCGCTCAGCACCGAAGAGGAGCGCTTCGTGCGCACGCTGTCCGCCGGGAGCAGCCGCCTCGAGAGCCTCCTCGAACGCCTCCGCGAGTCCGGCACCACCGTCGTCCCCGGCGACGAAGTCTTCGAGCTTTACGACACCCACGGGCTTCCGCTCGAACTCACCCGCGAAATCGCCGGGTCAGAGGGCTTCACCATCGACGAAGAGGGCTTCGAAGCCGCGCTCGAGGCCCAGCGCCGCCGGGCCCGCGAGCATGGCCAGTTCCTCAAGGGCGAGGTCTCCCCGCTCCTCCGGCAAATCGGAGAGGACCACAGCGCATTCGTTGGCTACACCCACGTCGAATCCGACGCGCAGGTGGTCGCAATCCTTCGCGGCGACAAGCTCGTCGAGCAGCTCGTCACCGGCGAAGAGGCCGAGCTCGTCCTCGATACCACTCCCTTCTATCCCGAAGGCGGTGGGCAGATCGGCGACCGCGGCACCATCCGCACCCCGAGCGGCGTCTTCACCGTGGAGGACACACAGTCGAGCGGTGGCGCGATCGCCCACCGCGGACGCGTCACCGAAGGCGAAATTCGCGTCGGGGAAAGCGCCGACGCAACGGTCGACTTCGCGTTCCGTACAGGCGCTGCACGCCACCACACCGGCACGCACATGCTCCATGCCGGCCTGCGCGAGGTGCTCGGCTCCCACGTTCGGCAGCAGGGCTCGCTCGTTACGCCCGATCGGCTGCGCTTCGACTTCACCCACCTCGAGCAGGTGCCCCGCAGCGCGCTCATCGAAGTGCAACAGCTCGTGAACCAGAAGGTGCGGCACGACCTCGAGGTTCGCTGGCGGAACACCACGTACCGCAAGGCCATCGAAAGCGGTGCACTCGCCTTCTTCGGCGACAAGTACGGGGACGAAGTGCGGGTCGTCGAAATCGGCAGCGCCGACGAGTGCTTCAGCATGGAACTCTGCGGCGGCACCCACGTCCACCACACCGGCGAACTCGGCTTCATCCACATCATTCGCGAATCCGCCGTCGCCGCCGGCACGCGCCGCGTGGAGGCGCTCACCGGGGGCGCCGCCGAGCAGTACCTCATCGAACAGCAGGAACGGCTGTGGCGTCTCGCCGAACGGCTGTCGACCACTCCCGCCGATCTCGAAGAGCGCATACAGGCACTCCAGGACGAACTCGACCGCCTGCGCAAGCAGGGCGAGGAACTCAAGCGGCTCCAGGTCAGTGCCGCGACCGATAGCCTCCTGCAACAGACAACGCGTGTCGGAGATGCCCACCTGGTGGTTGGTCTTGCTAGCGTCCCGTCGCAAGACCTTCTCAAGGACATCGCCGACCGTGTGCGCGCCCGGCTCTCACCGTCGCTCCTTGTGCTTGGTGCCGTCGTCGAGGGCCGCCCAGCGTTCATCGCCGCCGCCACACAGGACCTCGTGTCGGCGGGCGTGCACGCCGGCAACATCGTTCGCGAAGTTGCGAAAGCCGCCGGCGGAGGTGGTGGTGGGCGCCCGGACATGGCGCAGGCCGGTGCCCGCGATGCTTCCCGCGTCGACGCAGCCATGGCGGAGGCCCGGAAGATCGCTCTCGCGGCCCTCAAGGATGCTGGTTACGGGTAGGATGCGCCCAACGGGTAGAGCAAAGGGAGGCCCGCTGTGACGCAAAAACCACCGGTCGCGGATTTCGAACAGGAGGACAACGGCTACGACCCCGACGACGTCGATCCCGACGGATTGGCAAGCGTCATCCTGATCGAAAAGGGCGACGACATCGCCTCGATCTGCGGCCGTGTGGATACCGCCCCCACCTTCGCGGTGGTGCTCCATGCCCCCGATGGCAACCGCCCGCTCTCGGGCGAACTCGGGATGCGGCGCCTGCAGCGTCACGCCGACGAAAGCGGCAAGGTTGTCGCTATCGCTACGCCTTCGCTCTCGCTCTCGAACCGGGCCCGCCAGGTCGGCATCCCGGTTGCCCGCCGCCCCGAACATATCCGCTGGGATGCGGGCGGCAAGCGCGTCCTTCGCTTCGGCAGCAAGAGTGTTGTCCTCCCCGCGCTCGGGATCTGGATTCAACTGCTGACGATCGCGGCGGTGCTTGTGGTCGCGATTGGGCTCGCGCTCACCATGGCGCCGTCGGTCGATGTCCGCGCTGTCCCGCCAACGGAATCCCTCACGCGCACAGTCCGGGTCACCGCGTCGCCCGACTTCGCCGAAGTCGACCTCGAAGCCCTTCGCGTGCCTGCACAGCAAATCTCGGTCACTCGCACGGTGACGCTTGCGCAGCGCACCACCGGGACGGTCCTTGTGGGCACGGTGCCGGCGACCGTCGCCGTGACGATCACGAACCCCACCGACCGTGAGTTCACCCTCCCGGCCGGGACGGTGCTCCTCGCGGGCCCCGATTTCATCGCGTTCACCATTGCCGAGGAGGTGACGCTGGGGCCCGGAGAGACGGTCGAACAGCAGGCGACGGCGGCCGAGCCGGGTGTCGAAGGCAACGTTCCCGAGAACACCGTCACCGGCTGGCTCGAGCCAGCGTTCCGCGAACTGACCGTCACGAACCCCGCCGCAGCTGCCGGCGGAGCCAGCGAAGAACGTCCCGCCGTCGACGCGGCCGACCTCGCCGCCCTGAACCAGCTCGCGACCGACCTCGAAAGCAGCGCCTACTTCCGCGCACTCATCGCCGAGGAGCGCCCGCACGACGCGGTCTTCCTGAGTACCGCCGAAGTCACCGCCGAGCCCGGTACCCCGTCCCACAACATCGGCGAACCCACCGACGTGGTGCTCATCGACGTCGAAATCCGCACGTCGGCGCTCGCGATCCTGGAGGAGACGCTCGACCAGGTCGCCCGCGAAGTCCTCGGGCAGGGCCTGACCGGCGAGTTCGTTCCCGGCTCGGTCATCGCCGAGGAAACCGGCCCATCGACCTACAACCCCGACGACAACAGCGTTACTGCCGAGCTGCGCCTGAGCGGTCTCTTCGCACGCAACGTCACCAGCGAAGACATTGCCAACGCCGTGAAGGGCAAGTCGCCGGAGGACGCAAAATCGATCCTGGCCGAACGCTATGGTATTCAGGAAGCGGACGTCGACCTTTCGCCCGGCTGGGCCCCGTGGCTTCCGCGGTTCGATTTCCGCATCGACGTCGAGCTTCGCGCCCAGCTGGAGGAGGAGGATATCGGTGGCGAGCCCGCCACCGAGGCGAATGGGACAGACGAAGAACCCACGCCGACTCCTGGCCCTTGACCCGGGCGATCGCCGCACCGGTGTTGCCGTAAGCGACGAACTCGGCCTATTCGCTCATCCACGGCCCGCGCTGCTCCAGCGCAACGATGCGCTGCTCGACGCCGTCGCTAGCATGGTCGCCGACGAAGGCATCGCGGAGGTCATCGTGGGCCTCCCGCTTTCGATGTCCGGCCGGGAGTCGGAACAGACAGCGCGCGCACGCGAATTTGCGAACCGGCTGCGGCAGCGGCTCCCCGTCCCGGTGACCGAATGGGATGAGCGCCTCTCGTCGGTCCAGGCCGCCCGCACCGTCCGCGGTCGCGAACGCCGCGCCGCAGGGGAACTCGACTCAGCGGCTGCAGCGGTTATCCTGCAGGCGGTGCTCGATTCACGACGAGGGGGAGTCGCATGAATCGCCGGACTCCGGTGCCGCTGGTCGCGCTGGCCGCCGCGCTGGTCACATTCGCCGTGATCATCGCCGCCTACGCGATCAACCGAACCCCCGGCGGTGTGCTCAACCGTGACGCCGGTGGTGGTTCGCGCGACCGCGACCGTGGCGGCGTCGTTGCCTACACCGTCCCCGAAGGTGCCACCGCCGAAGAAATTGGGAACGACCTCGAGGAGCTCGGGGTCATCGATTCGTCCACGCGTTTCCGGTGGCTCGTCCAGCTCATGGGCGTCCAGGACCAGCTCAGCGCAGGCGACTACGAACTGCCTCGCGACGCTTCCGCTCTCACCATCATCGACCTCATCACGGTCAAGTCGTCCGGCCCGGTGCTGCGCGTCACCTTTCCCGAGGGCATCCGTGTCGAAGAGATGGCAGTGATCGCGGAACGCGCCGGTTTCGGCACCCGCGAGGAGTTCATGGCAGCGGTCGAGGCTGCGCAACTCCCGCCCGACCTCGCAGCCACCCTCCCGCCCCGGGAGGCGGTGGCCGGTCCGCTGCTCCAGGGCTACCTCTTCCCCGACACCTACATCCTGCCGAAGAACGCCAGCATGGCCGACCTCGTGCAACTCATGATCAACACCTTCGCCGAGCGGTTCTCGCCCGAACTGCGCGAGGCGGCTGCCGCTCGCGGGCTGAACGTGCACCAGGCGGTTACGCTCGCCTCTATCGTCGAACGCGAGGCAGTGCTCGAAATCGAACGCCCGATCATCGCTGGCGTGTTCCTGAACCGCCTCGCTGCCGGCGATCGCCTCGGCGCCGACCCCACGACCCAGTTCGCCGTGGCGATCGATCCCGCCAGCGTCGAGCAGTTCGGATGGTGGAAACCTGAGCTCACGCTCGAGGACCTGGCGAACCCGTCCCCATACAACACACGCGAAGTTGTCGGCCTGCCGCCTGGCCCTATCGCCAACCCCGGGCTTGCCTCGCTCCAGGCGGTGGCCAACGCTGCCGACACGAACTTCTACTACTTCGTGGCCGACGCGACCAAAGGCGACGGCTCCCACGTCTTCGCCGAAACCCTCGCGGAGCACGAAGCCAACATCGCCCGGTATGGGTCGCCGTGAAGCTCGCAGGCATCATCGGTCACCCCGTCGCGCAGTCGCTCTCGCCCGTCTTCCAGTCGGCCGCGTTCGAATACTCCGGTCTTGCCGCCCGGTACGAAGCCTGGGACACGCCACCCGAAGCGCTTGCCGGCCGCGTGGTGAGCCTGCGCGATCCGAAGTATCTCGGCGCGAACGTGACGATCCCCCACAAGGAAGCTGTTATCCCGCTGCTCGATGAACTCGGTGGGCAGAGCGCCCGCGTCGGCGCAGTTAACACCATCGTGAACCGCGACGGGCGTCTCTTCGGCTTCAACACCGACGGCCCCGGGTTCGTCGCCGCGCTCCGCAACGAGGCAGCCTTCGATCCCGCCGGCAAATCCATCCTGCTGCTCGGCGCTGGCGGCGCAGCCCGTGGCATCGCCTTCGCCCTCGCCGAAGCACAGGCCCACCGTATCGCTATCTGGAACCGCACCCCGGCCCGCGCCGAGCGTCTCGCCGCCGACGTCGCCCGCGAAGGTGGGAACGCCATCACCGCGGCCGAACCGTCGCCGCAGGGCTACGATTGCATCGTGAACTGCACGTCAGTCGGGATGGCCGGCACCGGCACCGAATCCCTGTCTCCCTGTGATTTCAGCTCGGCAGACCCGGGCGCGCTGGCCGTCGATATCGTCTACAAGCCCGAGGAGACAGCGTTCCTCCGGGCTGCGAAGCAGGCAGGGCTCCCGGTGCTCGGGGGGCTCCCGATGCTCATCTACCAGGGCGCGCTCTCCTTCGAGCTCTGGACCGGCGTCTCCGCACCGGTCGACGTCATGTTCGAGGCCGCCCGCCGGGCCCTGGCAGGGCGCTGAGGTACCGCCATGATCGTCGTCGGCAGCATCATCGTGCTCGCGATTTTCGTCGTCACGGGCTGGGCGATCTTCACCGAGATGTTCCAGCAGCGGCACTGGCGCCGGCGCGTGGCCGAAGGCGATGTAGGGATCGTCGCGGCGCTCATCCAGGAAGCGCTCAGTTCGTGGCGCCGCGCCCGCCCGCCGAAAGGTGTTCCCGCGCATCTCTGGGCCGGTATCCAGGGCGCCGAACTCGTCGCGGTGACGAAGGACAGTGCTACCGTCTCTGCCTCTGCCGAGGGGGAATTCCGGACGGAAGGTGGCGCACGCGTCCAGGTGACCTCCGCGCTCGATGAAGCCATCGCGCTCGCCGCGAGGCTCGTCGACATGATGCTGTACGATGTTCCCAACCTTCGGCTCGGCTCGGTCCGGGTCGATATCTACTCCACTTTCACCGGAAGTGACGGCTCCCCTGTGCAAAGACCCATCCTGACGACCACGGCCGATCGCGCCGTCGCCGATACGCTGACATGGGAAGCGCTCACCCCCGAGGAAGTCCTCGCGCGCTTCGAAACCCGATTCGACCGCTCGCCCTCGGGCCAGGCACAGCCCATCGAACTGGACCCGGTCGAAGGCGAACTTCCCGCGCCTGCATCACCCAACGGCAGGGCCGAGGCGGAACAGTCCCGGGGGGCAGAGTAATGGGACACTTCCGCTTCCTTACCGCCGGCGAAAGCCACGGGAAGGGCCTCACCGTCATCATCGAAGGACTCCCCGCCGGCCTGCCCCTCTCCGAAGCCGACCTCGCGCGTGACCTCGCGCGGCGGCAGGGTGGCTACGGCCGTGGCGGCCGCATGCGCATCGAAAAGGACCACGCCGAAATCACTGCCGGCGTTCGCCATGGCAAGACGCTCGGCTCCCCAGTCGCCCTCTGGATCCAGAACCGCGACTGGGTCAACTGGACCGAGAAGATGGCCATCGAACCGGTCGAAGCCGAGATCGAACGCGTCACCCGTATGCGCCCCGGCCACGCCGATCTGCCGGGCGCCATCAAGTACGGTTTCGACGACGTGCGCAATGTCCTCGAACGGGCCAGCGCCCGCGAGACTGCGGCCCGCGTCGCCGCTGGCGGTGTCGCCAAGCGTTTGCTCGCCGAGTTCGGCGTCGCCTTCTACAGCCACACGCTGAGCATCGGCACGGTGCGTTCGAACCCCACTGAGCCCATCGATTGGGATGCTGTCGAAAACGACCCTGTGCGCTCCGCCGACCCCGAAGCCGGCAAGGCCATGGTTGCCGCCATCAACGCCGCCAAGCCCGATGGCGATACCCTCGGGGGCGAAGTCGAAGTGCGCGTCACCGGCGTGCCAATCGGCCTCGGCAGCCACGTTCACTGGGACCGCAAACTCGACGGTCGCATCGCACAGGCGATCTGCAGCATCAACGCGTTCAAAGGCGTCGAGTTCGGCGCCGGTTTCGAGGGCGCAGCCCGCCGCGGCTCGCAGGTGCACGACGTCATCCTTCCCGCCGACCGCTGGGCCACCCACCCCTGGCAGCATGCGACGAACAACCACGGCGGCATCGAAGGTGGCATGAGCACCGGGGAGCCCATCGTGGTTCGCGCGGCCGTCAAGCCCATCCCCACGCTCGCACACCCAC
>CAZWBW010000073.1:0-4919 GCA_964632355.1 uncultured Anaerolineaceae bacterium
AGCGCAACATCATCGCCACCCGCGGCCTCGGCCTCCCCCGCGCCTGACGCCCTCAGAGCGCCCCACAACCGCAACGTCCCAAGCGCTGACGGGGGCGTGCCCGTCGCGTACCCTTTTCAACGAGTGGCACAGGCGACGACATCCTCCCTACCGCCGCCGCCTTCGGCGCCCCCTGGCCCCGGCCTCACGCAGGCCGAGGCGCAACGCCGTGCCGAAGCCGGGCTCGCGAACGTCGATACCTCCCGCCAGCGCACCGATGGCGACGTCGTCCGGTCGAACGTCTTCACGTTCTTCAACGTCGTGCTGGCGTCGCTCATCCTTGCCCTCTTCGCCATCGGCCAGTTCCGCGACGCATTCTTCGTCGGCATTGTCGTGGCGGCGAACGTGCTCGTGGCGACGTTGCAGGAGCTCAAGGCCACCCGCACCCTCCGCGAGCTCGTCGCGCTCACCGCGCCCCAGGTCACGGTTGTCCGCGACGGCATCGAACAGCCAATCCTTGCTGAACACGTCGTCCAGGGCGATCTCCTTCATTTGAAACAGGGCGACCAGGTAGTCGCCGACGGCCGCGTCGTCGCGCGGAGTTGCGAAGTCGACGAGGCGCTGCTCACCGGCGAGGCCGATTCGGTGCGAAAGGAACCGGGCGCCGAACTCCGCTCCGGCAGCTTCTGCACCGCCGGCGACTGCTACTACGTCGCCGAACGCGTCGGCACCGAAGCCTATGTTGTGCAGCTGAACGCGGAGGCGCGCGAACTGGTGAAACGCAGTTCGCCGCTGACCATTCGTTTCAACCGCATCCTACGGGTGCTGCTGACGGCGACGGCCATCCTCGGCGTCCTCCTCATGATCCAGTACACGAACGCCGACCGCGGCCTGGGGAACGCCATCCGCGACACCGCCGCCACCATCACCACCGTCGTGCCCACGGGCCTGCTGCTCGGCATGACGGTCGCGTTCGCCGTCGGGGCCGTTCGCGTGTCGCGAGCGGGCGCCATCGTACAGGACATCAATGCTGTCGAAGCCCTCAACTATGTCGACGTCATCTGCCTCGACAAGACGGGGACGATCACGGCGAACAAGCTCAAGCTCGTCGATATCCATTGGGTGCCGGGCAGCGAACTCTCGCGCGGCTGGCTGGCCGCGTTCGCCGCAGCCACCGCCACCGATAGCAAGACCGCCGGCGCACTCGCAGAGGCGCTTGCCGCTGAGACGAACGGCGCCCGGCCCGATGGCGCAGTCCCGTTCAACTCCGAGCGCCGCTGGAGCGCGCTGCGGCTCGAGCGCATGGGCGAACGCCGCACGTTCATCCTCGGCGCGCCCGAAACTGTGCTTCCGCTCTCGCCCGACCGCGCGCTAGCCGACGACCTGCTGAAGCGCTACCGCGAGGCGAGCGAGAAGGGCCTGCGTGGCGTCGTGTTCTCCGAAACCGATCGGCTCCCCGACGTTGATGGGCCGATGCCGAAGGCCCGCCCGCTCGCGCTGCTCCTTATCGGCGATGAACTCCGCCCGGAAGTGCGCGAAGCGTTCGCGATGATGGAACGCCTCGGCATCGAACCCAAGATCATCTCGGGCGACAACCCCCACACCGTGGCGGCGCTCCTCGCGCAACTCGACATCAAGACCTCCGGCGGCGTCATCTCCGGGGCCGAACTCGAAGCGATGGACGACGAGCAGTTCCGCGAGGCGGTCAATACCAACAGCGTCTTCGGCCGCATCGACCCGCACCAGAAGGCCCGGATTGTGCAGGCCCTGCGCGATGCCGGTCACTTCGTCGCCATGGTCGGCGACGGCGCGAATGACGTGCGCGCGCTGCGGGCAGCCGACGTCGCCGTGGCGATGGCCTCCGGCACGGCGATGACCCGTGCGGTGGCCGGTGTGGTGCTGCTCCAGGACTCGTTCGCGGCCCTGATTCGTGGCGCCAAGGAAGCAACGGCGGTGCTGGGCAACGCCGCCCGCCTGAGCAAGCTGTTCATCGTGAAGAGCATCTACGCCTACCTGCTCATCGTGGCGACGAACATGCTCGGGCTCGACTTCCCGTTCCTCCCGCGGCAGGGTTCGGTGACGGCGCTGCTAACGCTCGGCATCCCGGCGGTGTTCATCTCTATCAGCGTGCCGCCGCCCGAAGCGGGCCGCGACTTCACGCGAAACGTGCTCCGGTTCGCGCTGCCGGCGGGCCTGGCACTCGCGGCCTCCGCGGTCATCGTCCACCTCTTCACCGAGGGCCTGCTCGGCCGCGATATCGAAGAAGCGCGCACGCTCGTGTCGCTCACGGTGGGCATCACCGGCCTGTTCTTCATGGTCGAAGTGCTCGGGTTCGAAGGCGCCTCGTGGCGAAGCCTCACCCGCCCGGTGCTGACCACAGTGTTCGGCGTGCTGCTGGTGGCCGGCTTCATCCTCACTATGTACACGCCGTCGCTGCGCGAGTTCTTCGATTTCGTCGAAGTGACCCCGGACGACTGGGTCATCGTGGGAGTTGCCGTGGCCGCGGCACTCGCGGGCCAGTACCTGCTGAGCCGCTACTGGCAGGACTTCCTCGACATCCTCACCGCCAAGCCTCGCGGAAGCGAACGCCTGCGCGGCCGCGCCGTCTGACCGGCCCGTTTCGCTTCGAACCCTGCGGGCGAGACTGCGCGCTAGAGGAACGGGTTCGGCGCTGCTTCCATCCCGAACGCCTCGGCGACGGGCCCGCGAACCAGCTTGCCTTCGTACGTGCTGAGGCCCTGCGCGAGTGCACGGTCGGCCGTGAGCGCCGGGACCACGCCGAGGTCGGCGATCTTCAGGACGTACGGCAGCGTCGCGTTCGTGAGGGCCTGGGTGCTCGTCACCGGGACAGCGCCGGGCATGTTGCCGACGCAGTAGTGCACCACGCCTTCGTCGACGTAGATTGGGTCGCTGTGGGTCGTCGGGCGGCTCGTCTCGGAGGCGCCGCCCTGGTCGATCGATACATCGACGATCACGGCTCCCGGGCCCATCGAGCGCACCATCTCGCGCGTCAGGACCTTCGGCGCAGGCGCACCGGGCACCAGCACCGAAAGGATCGCCAGGTCGGCGCCGCGAATCTCTTCGGCCACGGCCTGTGGCGTCGCATACCGGGTGGCGATCCGGGGCCCGAAGAGTTCCTGCAGGTAGGCCAGCCGCGGCAGGTCGATCGACATCACCGTAACGCGCGCCCCAATGCCCGTGAGCACGTGCGCGGCAGCCGTCCCGACGCTCCCCGACCCGATGAGCACCGCGCGCCCGGGCGGCACACCGGCCACCCCGGCAATCAGCTTGCCCCGCCCGGGCCCGGGGTGTTTCAGGAGCTGCAGGCCGATCTCCGCCGCCATCCGCCCGGCCACCTGTGACATCGGCGCCAGGAGCGGCAGCGAGTGGTCGGGGAGTTGCACCAGTTCGTACGCAATCGAGGTGCACCCGGAAGCCATGAGGCGCTTCGTCAGCGAGAGGTCCGACGCCAGGTGCAGGTAGGCGAACACCGTCACGCCCTCGCGAAGGCACTCGTACTCGTCGTCGATCGGCTCCTTCACCTTCACCACGAGCTCGCAGGACGCCCAGACCTCCGCCGCGTCGGCCACCACGCGGGCGCCCGCCGCCGCGTACGCATCATCCGTGTGGCCGGCGCCGAGGCCAGCGCCCGACTCGACGAGCACTTCGTGCCCCGCACCGACAAGCGCCGACACCCCCTCCGGTGTCAGCCCTACACGAAGCTCCCCGTCCTTCCGCTCCCGGACCGTACCGACGCGCATCGCATCCTCCCCCGTGACATGGCCCGGCGGTGGGCGGGCCACCGTTCATCGTACCCCCGGCGAGTCCTCCGGCCACCTCCTGGGCCCGGCTGCGCCGCGCCGCCGGGAGGAGTTTCGCAGCTACATAACAGCAAGTGCTTGAAGGTAATCACGCAACCAATTAACGTAGCGCAGTCCGAGCTAAATATTTCGTACTCGGATTACAGTAGGGAGGCAGAGCGTGAAACGTATCGCATTGCTCCTGCCCGCGCTCGCCATGGCCATCCTGGCCATTACGGGCACGGGAGGTGTTCGGTCGGTCAATGCCCAGGACGGGCTCCTCATCGTGGCAGGTGACGGGGAGCCGGGCTATGCGGTCAACCAATTCCTTCCACGAGAAGTCACCGTCGCTGAAGGCACGACGATCACCTGGGAGTTCCCGTGGTACGAACCGCATCTCGTAGTGTTCGTTGAGGGTGCTCCGCCCGCGGAAATGGAAGTCACCCCCAACGCCGAGTGGCCGAACGACCTGGGGTACGTCAACTCCGGGATGATCTTCGGTGACCCGAACAACCCACCGACCTTCTCGGTCACCTTCCCCGAGGCAGGCACCTACCTGTACTCCTGCCCCATCCACCCCGGCATGACCGGCACCGTCAGCGTGGTGCCCGAGGGCGAGGACGTCGATACCCAGGCGGAAGTCGACGCGCGCATCGCGGCCGAGTACGACACGAACATCGCGTCGATCAAGGCGGTGTCGGCGGCAGTGGCGGCCAGGGGTGGCGCCGTGACCCCGCGCCCCGACGGCACGAAGCTGCTCGAGGTCATCGTCGGCTCGATCGACGACGCCGGCAACGACGGCATGCAGTTCTTCCCCGAAACGGCAAACATCAACGTTGGCGACACCATCCGCTGGATCAGCGAAGTCCCGACGCCGCACACCGTCACCTTCAACATGCAGGACGCGCCGTCCTTCCAGGACCCCTTCGAGCTGCCGAGGACGGAGGGAGACACCTTCGACGGCCAGGGCTTCCGCAACAGCGGCATCATGTGGACCACTGACCCGTCGAGCGTGGAGTACAGCCTCACCTTCACGACCCCGGGCACCTACCAGTACATCTGCATCCTGCACGCCGACCAGCGCATGGTGGGCACCGTGAACGTCCTCGCTGCCGATGAGACGCCAACGGCCACCGCAAC
>CAZWBW010000073.1:5019-14452 GCA_964632355.1 uncultured Anaerolineaceae bacterium
CAACGGCCACCGCAACCGCCACCGCCACGCCGCAGAGCCCGAAGACGGGTACCGGCACCAGCGCGGGTGAGAGCAACCTGCTGCTGTTCGCCGCCGCCGGCGTGGTGCTCCTGGCGATTGGCGGCACCGCAGGCCTCGTGACGCTGCGGCGCAGGTAATCGAACGGCGACGCGACGCCGCTGAACGGCGGTGTCACGCGAGAGAGGGGTGGGCCGCGCGTTGGCCCACCCCTTCCCCTTGCCTACGAAACACCGGAGACCCAGACGTGCGCCCATTCATGCTGGCTGCCGCAGTCCTGGCAGCCCTTACGCTTGCCGCTTGCGGAGGCGGTGACAACGAACCTGGCGAGACAGTGACCCCGAGCCCCGCGGCGCGGCTGAACACCACGACGGTAGCGCCAACGAGCACGAAGGCCGCGCCATCGCCGTCGGCCGCGCCGAGCCCCACGCCGACGCAGGCAACCGCGACGCAGACCGAGACTTCGCCGACCCCGGCTGACACTCCAACCGAGCCACCGGCAACCACCGCGGCGGACACTCCACCGCCCGCGACGGAACCGCCGGCCACCCAGCCGCCGCCACCCGAACCAACGCCGACACCCACGCCGCCACCGCCGACGCCCACGCCACCGCCAGCGCGTCCCATCAGTGCGACGGTGACAGCCGCTGCCATCGACCGAGTGTGGAGGCCGGCGTACGTCGAGATCGCGACTGGCGGGACGGTCACGTTCAGTTGGGCAGGCCTGCACCACCTGCGGATCGATGGCCTCATCAACACTCCGGCGGAGCAGGACGGAAGCTACCCTGTTCGCTTCGATACGCCGGGGGTCTACACCTACCACTGCGACCTCCACGCCGGGATGGTCGGAACAGTCGACGTTCGGTAGCGCCCTCATCCCCATACCCCCTTCTCCCGCGTTGCCGCGGAGAAGGGGGCGTTTCGTTGTGTGCCGCCTGGCCGGCCGGGGACGGTAAAGCGCCAGGGGTGGCGAACGACACCTGCTGACGACTTCGTTGCAGGGTGGCGGTCCCCGATTGATCTGTTAGAACAAACGTTCTACTCTCGTTCCCTGCCACCACTCCACGGCAGTAGCGAGGTTGACCATAAATGGAGAGCACCAACGTTGTCGCCACCCCGCCGCGCCGGCCGCGGATCGACGCCCTCCCCGAGAACACCGAATACACCGACACCGGGTGTGACCTGTACCCGTCCTGCTTGAAGTGCCCCCTGCCGCGCTGCCGATACGACGAGGCCGGGGGTGCCGCCGCCATGCTCCGCGTCGGCCGCGACGCGAGCATCGCCCGCCTCGCCGAAAAGGGCAGGTTCAACGCTGACGAGCTCGCGGCGATGTTCGGCGTCTCGCGCCGCACGGTGTTCCGGGTGCTCAGGCGGGCCCGCGAAGGCCGGCTGCGCTAGCCATCCGATCCGTCATCCATCCGGTCCCCCTTCCCCCTCCCCCTGCCCCCGTCTCCGCCTTGCGGAGGCGGGGGCCCTTCGGTCCGGGGCGCATCAGCGTTCGAACGGCAGCCTGCTCCCGCACAGGAACGACGCAACAGCGCGCCACTTCGCGCGCTTCGCACCCTCGAAAAATCACCAGGGAAGGGAATCGCTCCGCGGCTAGGCCGGTGCATCCTCCGGGAGGTGCCCCTGGCCGCGGCGCCAGTACATCGGCCGGCCCGTGCCACCCCGCCGCAGCAGAATCACCTCCGCGATGATGCTCACCGCGATTTCCTCAGGCGTTTCGGCGCCGATATCGAGCCCGATGGGTGTGCGAACGCGGTCGAGCTCCCCGGGGTCGAAGCCTTCGTCGCGCAGGTGCTGGAGGACGGTGCTCGTCCGCCGCTTCGAACCGATCATCCCAAGGTAGGCGGCGCCCCGCCCGAGGCAGCACCGCAGCGACAGTTCGTCCTGCTTGTGGCCGCGGGTCACCAGCACCACGTGCGTGTTCGTGCCGATGGGATAGCGCTTCAGCGCCACTTCGAAGTCGTCGCAGATAACCTCGTGCGCGTCGGGGATGAGCTCCGGGTCGGCGTACTCCTCCCGGTCGTCGATGACCGCGACGTGGAATCCGAGGAAGTTGGCGAGCTTCGCCAGCGCCCGCCCGATGTGGCCCGCACCTACCACCAGGAACGTCGGCTTCGGTTCGACTACTTCGGTGTAGATACTCGTGGCGCCTTCGGTGAAGCGGTTGGTCAGGGCGCCATCCACCACATAGAGCGTCTCGGCGCCGTGCCGGCTGAACGCCGAGCGAGCGTACTCCGCCACGAGGGCATCGAGCGCCGGGTCGCCAAGCGTACCGAGCCGCTCGCCCGTGACTTCGACCAGCAGGCGGCTGCCGGGAACCAGCGACGCTGGCCCGGGTTCGAGCACCGAAGCGAGCAGGACCGGGTCGCCACCCTCCGCCGCCTGCACCAGCCGTTTGGTCAGTTCGAGCATAACGACAGTGTAGCCCGGCAACCGAACGAGTCGGCGCCGGGCTACTCCACCTTGATCAGCGCAGGGCCTGCTTCAGCGCGCTTACCGCCTCCGCCACGCCCTTCGCACCATCGTCGAGCATGGCCGAAAGCTGCAGGAAGATGTGCGGCATGTCCTCGTAGATGCTGAGCTGCGTCGGCACACCGGCGGCCTTGAGCTTCTCCGCGAACTGCTTCGAATCGTCGAGCAGCGGGTCGAGGGTCCCGACGATGAGGTGGGCCGGTGGCAGGCCAGCGAGGTCAGCCTTCAGCGGCGAAACGAGCGGATCATCCGGCGATGCACCGCCCGAGAGGTAGTGATCCCGGAACCAGGTCATCGCGTCCTTTTCGAGGATGTAGCCCGTCCCGTTCGCCTCGTACGACGGCTTGTCGAACTCCATGTCGTACACGCCATAGAGCAACAGGAGGAGCTTCGCCTTCGGACCCGCCGAATCGCGCAGCGCGATCGCCGATGCGGCGGTCAGGTTCGCGCCTGCGGAGTCGCCGCCGATCGCGAAATTCGAACCATCGGCGTTGAACTCGCCGGCGTTCGCAGTAACCCAGCGAACGGCCGCCACGCAGTCGTCGAGCGAGGCCGGGGCGGGATGCTCGGGAGCGAGCCGGTAATCCACACTGACCACGACGACGCCGGCGCCCTCGGCGAGCTCGGCACAGAGCTTGCGGTGCGTGTTCGGGCTGCCGATAACCCAGCCGCCGCCATGGAAGTACACCAGGAGCGGGAAGGGCCCGTCGCCACGCGGCGTGAACACCTTGACCGGGATGTCGCCCGCGGGACCCGGCACGGTGCGGTCGGTCACGGTGACCGACTCGGGCATCGGCTGGTTAAACGCGTCGAACGACTGTTCCGCTCCTGCCCGCGCGACGTCGGCCGGCAACTCCCACATGGGAGGTGCGCCCGCCGCCTCGGCCTGGGCCTTCATCGCCTGGAGCAGCGCTTCCACCTGCTGGTTCACTCAAGACCTCCGCATCACGGTAGTGAGGCCGGAGTCTACAGGTGTTTTGCGTATAGCGGTTAGTTGTGCGGGAGGGAAAGTGCGCGGGCGTTCCCACTTCCCAGATCCGACGGCGAGGCCACCGCTTCGGGTCACGCGGGGGTATCCGCTCAGAGCCGACAGCCACAGGCCGACCGCCGATAGCCAACAGCCGTAAGGACCGGCCCCGTCAGGCGCCTTGCGGCGTGCCCCACTTGTGGGTCCATTCGTCCAGGGCCTGGACGATGGCCTTCAGTTCGCGGCCTTTTTCCGTCAGCTCATATTCGATTCGCACGGGGGTTTCGGGGTACACGGTGCGCTTCACGATGCCCGACGCCTCGAGTTCGCGCAGGCGCTCGCTCAGGAGGCGGTCAGAAAGCCCCGGGATGTTCGCCAGGATCTCGCTGAACCGCACAGAGCCCGCGAGCATCGAGCGAATGATCGCGCCTGTCCAGCGGCGTCCGATGAGTTCGACCGTCTGCTGGAACATCGGGCAGTAACCCGAAACCTCCGCTGTCATGGGCTGCTCTTGCATTTCAAATCCATCCTACCACACCAGGGGCAAGTCTCGTACTTGACGTGGCTCACTTACTGTGCGTAAGCTTAGAGCAAGAGGTAGCTCCCCAACCTTTTATTACCAAAGGAGATTCTGGTCAATGACAGCCTGGAAGTTTGACCCCGCACACACCAGCATCGAGTTCACGGCGCGCCACATGATGGTCGCCAAGGTCCGCGGCACCTTCACCAACTACACGCTCTCGGCCGACATCGACGAAGCGAACCTCGCGAACTCGAAGGGCCGCATCGAAATCGAAGCCGCGAGCGTCGAGACCGGCCAGCCCGACCGCGACAACCACCTCCGGAGCGCCGACTTCTTCGATGCCGAGAACCATCCGAAGATCGTCTTCGAAACGAAGAGCATCGAACACAAGGGCGACAACGAGTACCGGCTCGTCGGGGACCTGACCATCCGCGGCGTCACCCACGAGGTAGTGTTCGAAGGCGAAGCGCACGGTCCGTTCGACGACCCGTTTGGTGGCCGCCGCATCGGCCTCAGTGCCGAGGCGAAGGTGAACCGCAAGGACTGGGGCCTCACCTGGAACATGCCGTTCGGCGCCGACAGCCTGACCGTTAGCGACAAGGTCACGCTCAGCATCGACGCCGAGCTCGTCCCGGCCGAATAAGCGGCCCAGGCTTCACGCAGCTGCGAAGCGCCCCTCCTTCGAGGGGCGCTTTTCGTGTTGTCTGGAGGGCTTGCCACCGGGCGTAGGATGTCGGAAACGCGCGCGGCCGGGGCGGCGTCCCGCGCAGGAGGAATCCTCATGCCCAACCCCGTAGTCCACTTCGAAATCAACGGACGCGACGCGGCAAAGCTGCGCGAGTTCTACGGCGGGCTCTTCGGCTGGCAGATGCAGGTAATGCCGGAACTGCGCTACACCACCGTCATGCCCGGCGGTCCCGGCATCGACGGGGGCATCGGCGAAGTTGAAGACCCGGAACAGTCCTACGTCACCATCTATGTCGAGGTCGACGATCCGCAGAAGTACCTCGACGAGGCAGTCGCCCGGGGCGGGAAGGTCGTCGAACCCGTGATGGAGATCCCGGGCGTTGTCACGCTCGCCGTGTTCGCCGACCCGGAGGGCCACCGGGTGGGGCTGGTGAAGGCAGGGCAGCCACCGGCGTAGTTAGCCGAGTTCGATATTGTCGAGCAGCCGCGTCGAACCGAACCGGACGACGATGGAGAGCAGTGCCGGCCGTTCGACGCGCTCCTCGATCTCCTCGAGCGTGACGTCGTCGGCGAGCGAGACGTAGTCGATTTCGGCGAGCGGCTCGGCGGCGATGGTGCTGCGAACCAGCTCCCGGAGCGCCTCCGGGTTGCGTTCGCCGGCGTCGTACGCCTCCTTCGCCTTCGACAACGCCCGGTAAAGCACCGTCGCGGCAGCGCGCTGTTCGGGCGACAGGTAGACGTTGCGGCTGCTCATCGCGAGGCCGTCGGGTTCGCGGACGATGTCGCACGGCACGATCTCGATCGGCAGGTCGAGGTCCCGGACCATCGCCTGCAGCACGCGAAGTTGCTGGGCGTCCTTGCGCCCGAAATACGCGCGGGTCGGCTGCGTGGCGTTGAACAGCTTCAGCACCACGGTGGCGACGCCGCGGAAATGCCCGGGCCGCCGCTCACCTTCGAGCCGCTGGCTCACCCGCTCGACCGTCACGTAGGTCTGGTAACCGGGCGGGTACATGGTCGCGGGCGACGGCAGGTAGACCGCATCGACGCCAGCCTCGCGAAGCAGTGCGAGGTCGCGCTCTTCGTCGCGGGGGTAGCGCTCGAAGTCCTCGTTCGGTCCGAACTGCGTCGGGTTCACGAAGATGCTGACGGCGACGAGTTCGTTCTCCTCGCGAGCGCGGCGAACGAGCGCGAGGTGGCCGTCGTGCAGGTACCCCATCGTGGGTACGAAGCCGAGCGCACCGGGGTGTTCCCGGCGCCATTCCTGCATCCCGGCGGGCGTGGTGAGGATGTCCACTACTGATCGAGCACCGCGAAGAGGTCGTGCAGTTTGAGCCGGAACCCGGGAAGCAGCGCCGATTCGAGCGCGTCGTCCGCGCCGAGGCGTTCACCGTCGCGGTCGCCCTCGAACACCTCGACGGTACGGCTCTCGGGGTCGATCAGCCAGCAAGCGTCGACGCCGTAGCGCCGGTAGTACCGGCACTTCTCCCGCTGTTCGGCCATCGGCTCTTCGGGCGAGCGAACCTCGACGGCGAGCGTGGGTGGGAGCTGGTCGCGCCCTTCCTGGACGGGCCGATCCGGCCGCCAGTACGCGTAATCGGGCAGGCGGTATTCCGGGCCCCGCTCAGTATCGAACCGAACCCGGATTTCGGGGCCTCCGCGCCCACCGAGCGCCTTTCGAACCGGAATGATGGCCTCCGCTATCGCCTGCACCAGCTCACCATGCTCGAGGTTGGGCATTGCTTTGGGCACGACCTCCCCATAGACGTACTCGCGGTACGGCTTCTCCTCGGGGAGGGCGAGGTACTGCTCCACCGTCATCCGGAGACCGACAGCCATGCCCACAGGATACAGGAAGTGCACCGTGCTCAGTGCCCGGTGCTCAGTAACGCGCCCTCCCGTTTCAGGAGGGCGCGCACCAATGAAACCATGTGGTCTAGGCACTTAGCACTAAGAACTAAGCACTTCCCCCTACGCCCCGGAAAGTTCCGCGACCGTGGCGTCGTCCATGTCGAAGCTGTGTTCGGCGGTGGGGAACTGCCGCCCTTCGACCTCGGCCTTGTACTCGCGCACGGCTTCGCGAATGATGCCGCCGAGGTTCGCGTACACCTTCGCGTGGCGCAGCACCCGGCGGTCGTCGTAGATGCCGAGCAGGTCGTGGAACACCTGCACCTGCCCATCGCAGTCCGGGCCCGCGCCGATGCCGATCGTCGGGATCGAAATGCGCTCGGTGACCATCTTCGCGAGCGGCGCCGGGATGGTTTCGAGCACGATAGCGAAGGCGCCGGCTTCTTCGAGCGCGCGGGCATCGTTCAGCAGCTTCGCGGCAGCCGCGGGCGTCTTGCCCTGCACTTTGTGGCCGCCGAACTGGTTCACCGACTGCGGTGTGAGGCCCAGGTGGCCCATCACGGGGATGCCGCATTCCACCATGCGCCGGACGAGGGGCGCCATGTGGCTCCCGCCTTCGAGCTTCACCGCGGTCGCGCCGGCTTCCTGGAGCAGCCGCCCGGCGTTCTTCATCGCCTCGTCGGGGCTGGCCTGGTAGCTCATGAACGGCAGGTCGGCGACAACGATCGCCTTCTCCGTGGCACGAACCACCGCCCGGGTGTGGTACACGACATCGTCCATCGTCACCGGGACCGTCGAGTCGTACCCGAGCACCACGCTGCCGAGGGAGTCACCGACGAGGATGATGGGAATGCCGGCCTGCTCGACGAGGCGAGCCGACGGATAGTCGTAGGCGGTGATCATCGCGAAGCGCTGACCCTTCGCCTTCCATTCGCGCAGCTTGTGGATTGATAGCCGTGCCATCGGAATACCTCCTTAGGCGACGCCGACAGCCTCGCGCGGGTTGGGCGAGAGACCGTCGCCGCGGGAAATGCGGACGATGCGGTTGTGTTCGTCAACGAAGACTTCGCGGGGGGCCAGGTTGCGCGCTTCTTCGTCGGTAAGCTGCTGGTAGGCGACGATAATCACCAGGTCGCCTTTGTGAACCAGGTGGGCGGCCGCGCCATTGATACAAATCTCGCCGCTGCCGGGTTCACCTTTGAGCGTGTAGGTTTCGAGCCGGGCGCCGTTGGTCACGTCGAGCACGTGCACCAGTTCGTACGGCAGAATCCCGGCAGCCTCCATCAGCACGGGGTCGATGGTGATCGAGCCGACGTAATGGAGGTTCGCTTCGGTGACGGTGGCGCGGTGGATCTTCCCCGTCATCATTGTGCGCACGCTGTGCATCCCCCTTCCCTGCTACGAAACGAGCCCGCAGCACACACTGCGGGCTCGACAACTTCGAACAAGACGGGGGCGCCAATACGCCGCGAATCGTGCTCTCCGTACCGGCCACGCAGGGTCCAGGCGGAACGTTTCGACAGGGCAATTGTTTCAGTACCAGGCTCGCCGTCCCCCGGGGGGGATCGACGGCACCCAGATCGTTCACGAGGCGATAAGCATTGTCAATAGCCTCTTTGTTGCTAACGGGAAGGGATTTTTCACGCTCTCTTACGCCCGACGCGACAGTCCGTGACGCGAACGGCGCTCCGTTAGTCGCGAAGCGGACGTAACCCGGCGCGCTCCCGGAGCGCGTTCACCGCGCGCAGGAGCTCCGGTTCGGACGTGAGGAAGCGGGAGAGCTGGCCGGTGCTCAGCCCGAGCCGCGCCGCCGTCTCCGATACGGAACAGCCAACCGCCACAAACAGGTCGAGCAGCGCCCGGACGCCGGCCCAGAAGTCCCGGTGCCTCGGACCGATGCGATTCGCCTGGCCGAGCGGCAGGATGCGCTGCAGTTCGGGTGGGGGCACGTACCTGTCGAGTTCGACCGGCCGGCGCACTTCGATCGCGATCGCGGTGCGCAGCCGCCGCAGCGCCAGCTCGCGGTTCTCGTGCTGCGACCGGCTTTCGAACGCCTGCGACTGGAGCCCCGTGGGGTGGTGGCGAAGCCGCACGGCGCTCTCGGTCTTGTTCCGCTTCTGCCCGCCCGGCCCGGATGCCCGGAACGTATCCACCGAGCACTGGCTCAACAGTTCACTATCCGAAAGCGCCAGGTAGTCCACGGCCTACACGGGCGCGCGCGGGCAGCCGAGCAGCACCCGCCCGGCATCGGCTTCGGGGCCCGGGAGGGGGCCTTCGAGGTCGGGCACGAACCCGGCGACGTCGATCGTCTTCGCGACGATCACCTCGCCGCTTTCCTGCTCGACGAACGCCATCGTGAACTTCAGCGGCCCTTCGCCCAGCGGCACCACCGCGCCGTCCTCTTCGACGCGAACCTGGAAGCAAACGACGCCGTTGTACTCGCGCGCCGTGCCGCCCGACCACTGCCACACCGGGCCTTCGGGGCCGGAGAGCCAGAGCGCCATCCCGGGGCCAGGGCTCGAACTGATCTGCGTCACGACCTGGATGGTCGGCGCGCCGTTTTCGAGGTGCTCGAAACGCACGTTCCCGAGGTCCACGCTCCACCCGTCGGGCGCGGGCGTGTCGGGCGGCGGCGGGGTGAACGACTCGTACCGCACGTTTCCCTCGGTCGTGCCGAGCAGCGCGCGCACCGACGGCGACGTGACGTGTGCCGCGTCGGGCTTTTCGCACGCGGCGGCGATGAGCGCGGCCCCAAGGACCACAGCCACCAGGGCAAGCCGGGAAACCAGTGCGCGGCCAGCAGCAGAGCGGAGGTGGGTGAATAGCTGCGTCATACGGTCACCGCGGCCGGGCTTCCGCCGCTCGAACCGGTGACGCGACGGGCGGCCGCTACGTCTAGCTTCCTCCGCGCGTCA
>CAZWBW010000074.1:0-14342 GCA_964632355.1 uncultured Anaerolineaceae bacterium
GGCCGCTTCCGCCAGAACCTGCTCGGTAAGCGCGTCGACTACTCTGGCCGCTCGGTCATCGTGGTCGGCCCCGAGCTCAAGCTCCACCAGTGCGGCCTCCCGAAGCGCATGGCGCTCGAGCTCTTCAAGCCGTTCGTCATGCACTCGCTCGTCGCCAAGGGCCTCGCGCACAACATCAAGAGCGCCAAGCGGATCGTCGAGCGCGCCCGCCCCGAGGTCTGGGACGTTCTCGACGAGGTCATCAAGGACCGCCCGGTTCTCCTGAACCGCGCTCCTACGCTCCACCGCCTCGGCATCCAGGCGTTCCAGCCGGTGCTCATCGAGGGGTCGGCCATCCAGCTGCACCCACTCGTGTGTGCTGCCTTCAACGCAGACTTCGACGGCGACCAGATGGCCGTTCACGTGCCGCTGTCCCGCGAGGCCGTCGCCGAAGCGAAGCAGATCCTGCTTTCGACCAAGAACCTGCTCTCGCCCGCCAGCGGTAACCCGATCGTCGCGCCGTCGCTCGACATGGTGCTCGGTTGCTACTACATGACCGACATCGACGAGAACGCACGCGGCGCATACCGCCCGGCCAATGGTCTCCCGGCGCAGGGTGTCTACGGCTCGTTCGACGAGGCCAAGCTCGCCTACGACCTCGGCATCGTCGACCTGCGGGCGCCCATCCTCGTTCGCACCGACCGCCCGGTCCAGGGCGAACCCCTGCCCGATGGCGCCAGCGAGAACGGCAAGCTCAAGCCCCGCCTCATCCAGACGTCGGTCGGCCGGATCATCTTCAACGAGGTCCTCCCGCCCGAGCTCCCGTTCTGGAACGAGGTGATGAACCGCCCGACCCTGCGGGAAGTGGTGGCCCAGTGCTACCGCGAACTCGGCGGCGAAAAGACGGCCGAAGTCGTCGACCGCATCAAGGACATCGGCTTCCACTACGCCACCCGCAGCGGCGTCACCATCGCGATCCACGAGATCCAGGTGCCCCGCAACAAGGCGGAGATCCTCGCGGAAGCCGACCAGAAGGTCGACGAACTGGTCGAGCAGTTCGAGATGGGTCTCATCACCGACGACGAGCGCTACCAGGGCACCGTCGATATCTGGAGCGAGACCACCCGCCGCATCGAGAACGCCATTCGCGACCGGCTCCCCGAGTACGGCTCGCTCAACTACATGGCCAGCTCTGGCACCAAGGGCAACATTACCCAGATTCGCCAGATGGCCGGCATGCGCGGTCTCATGGCCGACCCGAACGGTCGCGTCATCGAGCTCCCAATTCGCGGCTCGTTCCGCGAAGGCCTCACCGTGCTCGAGTACTTCATCTCCACGCACGGTGCTCGCAAGGGTCTCGCCGACACCGCGCTCCGAACCGCCGACTCCGGCTACCTCACTCGCCGCCTCATCGACGTGGCACAGGACGTGATCATCCTCGAACACGACTGCGGCACCACCGGCGGGATGTGGATCGAAGCCGAGGACGACGCTGACTCGCTCGAGTCACTCCGCGAGCGAATCGTCGGGCGCTACGCCGCCGCGCCGATCGCCGATGAGGAGTCCGGCGAGATCATCTGCGACCGCAACGAAGAGATCAGCGAAAGCGTCGCCGACGAGATCGAGGCCCGGAACATCCAGCGGGTCATGGTGCGCACGCCCATGTCTTGCGAAGCCGAGCGTGGCCTCTGCCAGCTCTGCTACGGGCGCGACCTCGCTCGCGGCCGCCTCGTCGACCTCCGGACTGCGGTCGGCATCATCGCCGCACAGTCCATCGGCGAGCCCGGAACGCAGCTCACAATGCGGACGTTCCACACCGGTGGCGTCGCGAGCCAGACCGACATTACGAGCGGTCTCCCTCGCGTCGAAGAGCTCTTTGAAGCCCGCGCACCCAAGGGCGAAGCCATCATCTCCGAGATCGATGGCGTCGTGGAGGTCGTCCAGGAGAACGAACGCCGCGTCGTTCGCGTGAGCAACGTCGATACGCTCGTCGAGGACTATGCCCTTCCGAAGGGTGCCGAGGTCCTCGTGAAGGACGGCGATCACATCGCCTCCGGCACCGTCCTCGCGCAGGTTGGCAAGGGCGATGAGGAAACGGCTGTCAGCCAGCAGGTCATCAGCCGCATCCCCGGCGTCGTCCGCGTGTCCAAGAACGCGCTCCAGGTCGTGTACGAAGAGCGTGAAGAGCGGGAGTACCCGATTCCTGCCGCTGCTCGCCTCACCGTCGAATCCGGTGACTTCGTGCACGCCGGCGACCAGATCACCGAAGGTGCGCGCAACCCGCAGCACATCCTGAGCATCCAGGGCCGCGACGCCGTGCGGAAGTACATGGTCGACGAGGTCCAGAAGGTCTACAAGTCCCAGGGTGTGAACATCAACGACAAGCACATCGAGGTGATCGTTCGCCAGATGCTGCGCCGCGTGAAGGTCGACCACCCCGGCGACACCGGCTACCTGCCCGGCGACCTGGTGGACCGCCGCGAGTTCGAGGAGAAGAACAACGCCATCATCGCCGAAGGCGGCGAGCCGGCAACGGCGACCCCCGTCCTCCTCGGTGTCACCAAGGCGTCGCTCAACACCGACTCGTGGCTTGCGGCCGCCTCCTTCCAGGAGACGACCCGCGTTCTCACCAACGCCGCCGTCGAAGGCAAGACGGACCATCTCCTTGGCCTCAAGGAGAACGTCATCATCGGCAAGCTCATCCCGGCCCGCGCCAAGATCGAGGTGCCGAAGCGCGAGCACATCGCCGAGCTCGACCTGCCCGAGTCGCTGCTGCTCGAGGATTCGGCCGAACTCTCGCGCATGCTTGCCGAGCCGATGTCCGGTGAAGACTACGAGCGGTCCACCGTTCGCAACGCCATCCTCGACGAGGACGACGAGCTCATCGGGGCGAGCCAGCCCCCCGAGCGGAAGGACACCGACATCGAGGACTTCCAGACTGGCGGAGACAGCCAGGGCTAGCAGCTCCGGACTCCACTCGATAACGCCAACAGGCCACCCCCAACGGGGTGGCCTGTTCTTTTGTCTGTGGCTTCGCCGGCTTAGCCCTTGCGCTCGATGAGCACCACGGCGGTCGCGGCCATGGCTTCTCCGCGTCCAACCGCATCGAGGCCCTCGCCGGTCTTCGCCTTCACGCTCACCGCCTCGGCGCCCACCCCGGCGATCTCGGCGATGCGCTCTCGGATGTGTTCGATGTACGGCGCCAGCTTCGGCCGTTCCGCTCGAACGGTCGCGTCGATGTTCACCAGCTCCCACCCGTCCTCGCGTGCAAGCGCCAGCGCCTTCCGAAGGAAGTCCGCGCTGTCCGCATGTGCGTATCGCGGGTCGCTCGGCGGAAAGTAGTGGCCGATATCTCCCAGTGCCGCAGCGCCGAGCACCGCATCCGTAATCGCGTGCAGCAGCACGTCAGCGTCGCTGTGCCCTGCGAGCCCCGGTCCCTCCTCGATGATGACGCCGCCGAGTACCAGCGTTCGGCTGTCGTCCACCCGGTGCAGGTCCTCGCCCTGCCCGACTCGAATCATGCCTTTCTGCTCCGAATGATGGCGTCCGCAACCTCCAGGTCCAGCGGCCGTGTGATCTTCAGGTTCGCGGCGGTCGCTTCGACCACGACGCACTCCAGCCCGAGCCGTGCGAGCATCGCCGCGTCGTCCGTTTCGTCGTTGTCGCTCGCCGCGGCTGCATCAAGCCAGGCCTGCCGGAGCACTACCTGGGGCGTCTGCGCGGCCCAAAGCCTCGACCGGTCCGGGTGGTCAACGATCACCCCATCGGCGACGACCTTGATCGTGTCGGTTACCGGTACCGCGGCAATCGCACCGTTCCCCCGGGCCGCCGCCGCTACCACACGGTCGATCAGTTCCGGCTCTGCCAGCGGCCGGGCGCCATCGTGTATCGCGACATAACGAGTACCCGTTCGGCGAAGCCCCGCTTCCACGCTATCGCGCCGCCGTGCTCCGCCTTCCACCACTTCGGCGAATTTCATGGGGGCCCACGCCGCAGCTATCTCCTCGACCGCCGCGGCGCGCTCCTTGCTCGTGACGACGACGATTCGCGCGACGCTTTCCGCCGCTTCGAACGCAGCCAGCGACCACGCGAGCACTGGCCGTCCTGCGAGCTCCACGAGCAGCTTGTCCTGTCCGCCGAACCGGGTCGCCTGCCCGGCGGCGACGATGACAGCGTCTACCTGCATGAAGGCAGCGTACCGCGGCTCCGCGCCACGGACACGCCGCAGCGACCACTCGCCCGATTAGCGCTTCCGCCGCCTGGTGCCCGTCTTTTGCCCGGTCGCGCGGACAACTGGCGGCTGGTCCCAGGGCTCCATCCCGGCAAACTCCATCAGCCCGTCCGATTCCGTCATTGGCGCCGGGTGCATGTCAGCGGTGTAATGCGGTCCGGTCCACACCAGTTGCCACCGGTCGGGCGAAGGCGCCGGTCCCTTCTGCACCATCTCCATCGTCATCGATGCCAGCTGGTCGCGCGACCACTCGAGGTGCTCGTCCTCTTCGGCTTCGACCTCGTTGACGGCCCTCTCAACGGCGCTGCGCATCTTCGCGTCCTCGATCTGCGGCGCCAGCTGCGCGAGGAAGCTCCAGTCGGCCTGGTCCTTCGTTTCCGCAAGCAGCACGCTCTCCAGGTCCATCGCGCAGATCTCGTCCTCCGACAGACCGTCGACGCAGAGAGCCAGGTTCAGCATCGACTCTCCACGAACCTGCGCCACCCGTGCGGTTGGGCTGATGTAGCTCGGGTCGCCGCCCAGGTCCTGGATGAGCCGAATGAGCACATCGCGGTGGTGCTCGGTTTCCTTCCCGAACTCCTCGTACTTGCTGCGAAGAGCATCCCGGGTGGCCCGGGACGCCGCCACCTTGTAGAGCTGCGCCCCCGCCTGTTCGACCATCAGGAATTCGCTCAGCTTGTCGAGCAGCACCTGGGGTTCCATCACCGCCTCCTTGGGAGCGCCCGCTCCCTGAGCGCGACTTCGCGTGCCCGTTCGAGGAGTTCGTCGCCCGGCCGCTCCGGCGCTTTCCCCTCGTCGTTCATCTGGTTCACGATGCGCTCCGAAGGGGCACCGTCCGCAAGCACGCGTTCTCGGTACGCATTGCTCGGCCAGTCCGCCGGCAACTCGTCGGCCGGGGCATAGCTGCCGTCCAGGATTCGCAGGTCCTTCTGTTTCGCCAGCACGTTGCGCACGTACTCTTTGTTCTCGTCGAACTTGAATTCGACGGTCATCTTGTCGCCGAACAACACCTCAGGTTCGATGCCCTCGTACTTTCGAAGCATGTCGCCCCAGAGGTGCAGGTGCTCGAGCTCCATATGCAGGAACTCTTCCCAAATGTGCTTGATCCGCAGGTCGGGTTCGGTTTCGAAGAAGTGGAAGTAGTTGTAGACCTCCATCAGCTCGTGCATCACCTGCCGTTGGAGCGGCGTCTCCGTTGGATCGAGCAGTGATTCGTAGAACGTGACGTGCTCTTCTTCGACCTCTCCGATCTCGGCGTACAGTTCGCGCGCCGTCTGATTGCCGTAGTAGTTCCCGTGTTCCTTGTAGAACGCGTACGTCTGCTGTTCAGCCGAAAGCAGCGTAAGTACATGGAGCTTGCTCAGCGGAAGCGCCCGGTTCTTCTCGTAGTGCCGGCGCAAGCGCTGCTCCGGATCGTTGTGGTGTTGCGGGGTCGGGCGGCCCGGGAAGATTTCGGTTTTCCCCTGCACGATTACTTCCGGGTCCTGGCCTTCGAGAAAGTCGAGCAGCTCGCTGTACCGGTACAGGTGGTCGAAGTCCTCGAGTAGACCGAAGTCGAACGCCTCTCGCACATACACGTCCGGTTCGTTTCGTGCGAAGTAGGCGGTCAGGTCGATCGCCACCTGCTCATAGGCCACCGATGTCTCCAGGACCGACTGGTCCGCGGGCATCAACCAGTTGATGGTTGTCTGCTGCTGCTGCTCGACCATGCGGGTCCGCGCCAGGAGCGCTTTAATCTCGCGGTTGCCCGTCATTCGTGCGAACGTGTGGTTCCACGCCCAGCACTCGTTCTCGACCCCGTTCATCAGGATCACTCGGCTGCGCGTGTACGCTTCGACGTCGCACTTCGAGAACGGTTTGTGCGACCGCTCTTTGAAGGATCGGTACTGCTGATCGAGCGGAATCCCCTCTTCCTGCTAGGGATTCAGTGTGGAAGGCAGTGGCATCTCGAACTCCACGGGGTAGTCCCGTGACGATGCCACCCCGCCGCGGGCCCACGAATCCCCGCAGGGCGGCCTGCCTCGCAGGTCGCTCACAGAGCCATCTAGCAACGGGAACCCGGCAGGTTAGACGATTACCTGCTCCTTGTACTCGCCGAACACGCGGCGCCACATATTGCAGACTTCGCCCACCGTCGCTCCCGCGTTCACCGCGTCGAGAATGTACGGCATGGTGTTCGTCTTCTCGTCGCGGCTCGCAGCCTCCAGCCGCGCCATCGCCTCGGCCCACTTCTCCTGGTCGCGCTCCGCCTTCCACTTCTTCAGGCGCGCCAGGTGCCGCTTCTCGCCCTCGGGGTCGAACTTCAGGATCGGGATCTCGAGCGGCTCCTCGATCTGGTACTCGTTCACCCCCACGATGATCCGGTCGCGCGATTCGACCTCGCGCTGGAAGCGCGCCGACGACTCCACCGTTTCGCGGTGGAAGTAGCCATGTTCGATTGCCGGGATGACGCCGCCGAGCGCCTCGATCTCCCCGAAGATCTTCATCACGTCGGCTTCCATGTCCGCCGTCAACCGCTCCACGAAGTACGAGCCGCCCAGCGGGTCGACGGTGTTGATGACGCCCGATTCGTGCAGGAGCACCTGCTGCGTGCGCACCGCCAGCCGCGCTGCCTTCTCGCTCGGCAGCGCAATCGCCTCGTCCATCGCGTCCGTATGCAGCGACTGCGTGCCGCCCAGCACGGCGGCCAGCGCCTGCACGGCCACGCGGACCAGGTTCACCTCCGGCTGCTGCTCGGTGAGCGACACTCCCGCGGTCTGCGTGTGGAAACGCATGAACCATGAGCGCTCCTTCTTCGCGCCGTACTTTTCGCGCATAAGTCGCGCCCAGATGCGCCGCGCCGCGCGGAACTTCGCGATCTCCTCGAAGAAGTCGTTGTGGCTGTTGAAGAAGAAGCTGATGCGGCCCGCAAACTCGTCGATGTCCAGCCCGCGGGCCAGCGCCCACTTCACGTACTCCTCGCCGTTCGCGAGCGTGAACGCGAGCTCCTGCGCCGCCGTCGTGCCCGCCTCGCGGATGTGGTAGCCCGACACCGAAATCGGGTTCCAGAGCGGCATCTCTTTCGCCGCGAACTCGATCGTGTCGGTGACGAGCCGCATCGAGGGCTCGGGCGGATAGATGTACTCGTTCTGGGCGATGAACTCCTTGAGGATGTCGTTCTGCAGTGTGCCGGCCAGTTTCGCCCGCGGGATGCCACGCTTCTCTGCCGCCGCGATGAACAGCGCCCACACCACCGGCGCGGGGCTATTGATCGTCATCGACGTCGTGATCTTGTCGAGCGGGATGTCGGCCAGCAGGATCTCCATGTCCGCGAGCGAATCGACCGCCACGCCGCACGCGCCGAACTCGCCCTCGGCCCGGGGCTCATCGTGGTCGTAGCCCAGCAGCGTGGGCATATCGAATGCGATCGAGAGCCCGTTGTTCCCAGTCGCCAGGAGGTCCTTGTACCGCTGGTTCGTCTCTTCGACCGAGCCGAAGCCGGAGAACATGCGGATGGTCCACGGCTTGCCGCGGTACCCGGTCTTGTGGATGCCGCGCGTGAACGGGTAATTCCCGGGGAGGTTGATGTCGCGCTCGTAGTCGAGGTCGGCGATGTCGGTCGGGTCGTAGACCCGCTCGATCGGCCGGCTCGAGACGGTCATGAACGGACCGGCGAGCTCCTTGCCCTCCTGGACTACCGCTTCCTCGTACTGCTTTCGAAGCTCCCGCGCCCGCTCCAGCGTTTCCTTATCGAACACACTGCCCTCCTGGCGGCGAATACAGCGCCTCTTGTCCAGCCGAACTGAACGCCCGTTCAGTATACCCTGCGCCTCTAGGCGACCTTCAGTCAGGCGAGCGCCGTCAGCCGTTCGATTCCTCTCCCAGCGACGCGTAGTCGCCAGCGTCCTCCGGCACGTGAAGCGTCAGGAGGAACGCGCTGTCGCCGTTCCCCTTCACGCTATGGCGAAGGTTCGCTTCAATGGCGACCAGGTTCCCTGCCGGGACAGCCACCGTTTCATCGCCCGCGGTGACTTGTACCGCACCCTTGAGCGTGTGGATGGTGACCGGGCCCGGCGCCACGTGTTCATCAAGCGTCACGCCGTCCTTCAGCCCCACGAGCGTGAGCCGCAAGGCCCCCTCCTTCAGGAGCGTCTCCGCGGTTCGCCCGGCCGACGATGCCGCTGCCTTTCGTGCGATGTCTTCCGCTTCTCGCTCCAGTGCGAACCCCAACACCGGCCCCGACATTCGTCGGGTGCGCTGATACGCCGATTGTTCCATGACGTGCCCCTTTCCCTGGGATCTCGGCACACGATACAGGTTCTGGGGAGCACCGATCAGGCCGGATGGCCTGGGCTCGCGTCCCGATCGGCCTCGGTGTACAGCACCACGCCCTCTTCGATGCACGCGTCGATCTCTTCGTCGGGTAGCCCGAGCTCGGCAAGAATCGCGCGCGATTCTGTCGCAAACGGCCGGGTCGGCTGGCGTACCGCGAACCCGTCTCCGTCGAGTTCGACAGGCGTCGCCAACACCCGGACGGGCCCGAGCGTCGGGTGTTCGACGTCCCGAACGATCCCGTTCGCGATCGACTGCTCGTCCTCCAGCAGCTCGAACGGCAGGTACACGGGCGACGCGGGCACCCCGTGCTTATCGAACTCGGCCTTCCATTCGGCCGTCGTTCGCTCCGCGAGCCGGGCCTCGACCACGGCCTTCATTTCCCGGTAGTGGGCCGCCAACGCGTCCGCGTCCAGCGGGTTGCCACCGAGTGCCGCATCCTCCAGTCCCGTCGCGGCCAGGAACCGCTGCTGGAGTCCCTTACTCACGCAGGCAACCGCGATCGCGGCGTCCTTCGTCGCGTACGTGCGGTAATACACCGCCATCATCGCGCTCGTTCTCGGTGTTGGGCCGCGCTGCACCTGTTCGGCGAACGGCACGCCCTGTGCGCGCGCCTGCGACAGCCACTCCCGCAGTTCCGCGTGGACCGGACCGTCGATCGACTCCACGCGCACCATCAGGTTGTTCTGGAGCGCCATTGCCGAAGCCAACAGCGAGACGTCCACCTCACCGCCCCTGCCGGTGCTCGCGCGTCGAAGCAGCGCCGACGCGACGCCGAACGCCAGTAGCACCGCCGCCATGTAGTCCGCGACCGGGGTGTCGCCCGCCGCAGGAAGCCCGTCCTGCGTCTTGCCCAGCGCAGCCATCAAACCGCTCCGCGCCTGCACCACGAGGTCCATCCCGGCGAGCCCTGCGTCCGGCCCGCGCTTGCCGAAGGCGGTCACGTTGCCGACTACCAGCCGCGGGTACTTGGCCGAAAGCGTCTGATAGTCGATGCCCAGCTGCTCGGCGAGGCCCGGCCGCAGGTTCATCAGCACCACGTCGGCCCGTTCGAATAGTGCGTCGAGGATTCGCTTCGCCCGCGGGTGCCGCAGGTCCAGTGGCAGCGAACGCTTACCCCGGTTTCGCGCCACGAAGTACCGCGTTTCGAACGGTGCGATGGGCCCGTTGTGGCGCGTCGGGTCACCCTCTCGAGGTTCCACCTTGATCACATCGGCGCCGCCCTCGGCGAGCAGCTGCGCGCAGTAGGGCACCGCGACGAATTGCCCCAGCTCGACGACCGTGATGCCGGCAAATGGTTGGTGCGTCATCCTTCCTCCGTTTGCCGAATCCTACCGTCCCCGGCCCGTTCGGTGCCTGCGGTATCGTCCCATCGGGGGTACCCTGTGCGCATGGGGCGACGCCGATCGCGCAAAGCTGAACGCAGGCGCCTTGCGCGCCACGCCCGCGACTTCGATTGGGTCCCGGGTCCGACCGAAGAGGAACTCCTCGCGCTCGAACTCGAAAGCGACGATTGGGATCTGCCGCCCGGTCATCCCTTCCGCGAAGCCGCTGCCACGGCACCGAACGTCTGTGGGCGCTGCCGCGAGTTCGTCGAGGACGGCGACGCCGGGCGTGGCACCTGCCTGCATCCCGGTAGCGGCGTGCTCTCCCCGTGGACCGATACTCCCGCCTGCGACTTCTTCGATCCCATCCGCTGGCGCTGATTGCTCTACAACGAAGGCTGGCACGGCCAGGCTCGCTGCCGCTTCAGTACCGTGCCCCCGCCGCCATCCCACCCCCGGGGTTCGGCACCCCGTGGTGTACTCACGCAGATGCTCCTGTGATGAAACTGTAATGGGCGGCTGGCCGGTCCCTCCTGAGTCTGAACGCGACGTAACGGACACAAGATATTGTGCTGCCGGCGCCACGGCCTACTAGATATTGGGATTTCGGCGTGCTACCTTGCTCCTCGCGCCGCTGCGAAATGCTAAGGCGCTCAATCGCTTATCGGGTTATGGCAACATGCGCTGCCCCTACTGCGCCTTCCGCGACTCCAAGGTAACCGACAGCCGCGCCACCGATGACGGGATCCGCCGCCGCCGCCAGTGCGTCTCCTGCGGCGAGCGCTTCACCACCTTTGAAACGGTCCAGCTCTCGGTTGTCCAGGTCATCAAGAAGGATGGGCGCCGCGAGGACTTCAACCGCGAAAAAGTCCTCGCCGGCCTCCGGAAGGCCTGCAGCAAGCGCGCCGTGTCGGTCGCTCAGCTCGAGCTGATGGTCGCGGAGATCGAATCGCGCGTCATGTCCGATGGTCGCGCGGAGGTTCCCTCCGCCTTCATCGGCGAACTTGCGATGGAACTTCTCCGCAAGACCGACCACATCGCATACATCCGCTTCGCATCGGTCTACCGTCCGTTCACGGACCTTGAATCGCTCAAGGAAGCCGTAGAGGCGCTGGAGGAAGGTCGCACGGTGTCGCTCAGCGAACGCTCGCTCCAGCTCCCGCTGCCCGATGCGCCGCCGGAACGCCCGCGCCCCCGGCTCCTGGAGGACGTCGAAAGCATCCATTACGAGTTCGAACGAAGCAGCGGAGTATCGCGATGAGGTTGCCAATCTGGGAACTCCACGGCCGCCAGCTCGGTGGCGCCATTCGAACCACGCCGGAAGGCGAGGCCGACGTTGGAGGCCTCGTCCTCTCCGAAAAGGCGTACCTGCTGGTGGTCCGCGAAATGCGCCCCGCCGCGCTCGTCGACCTTGTGCGGCGCGAAGGTCCACAGGCTGCCGCGTCGCGGCTCCTCGCCCACTTCGAGACACCCGAAGCGCTCGCCGCCAGCGCCGGCAGGAAGCTCGTCCCGGCCCGCGGAATGTCGCCCGGACCCTATATCCGGCGCAGCGACGAGGTCTTCGAACCCGCTCCGTCCGGGTTGTAGGTTGAGACATTTGTTCTACACTGGTCTTTTGACCGAAATTCGGGAGGCAGGCTTTGGTCACCACAATTCCTGAGGGTCTCAGCATGGGAGACAGCGGATTCCAGCCCGCAAAGCTCTCCGAAAACGCCATCGTGGTGATGGAACGCCGCATCATGAAGCGCAACGATGCCGGCGACCCCGTCGAGACGCCCGATGAGTGCTTCCGCCGCGTCGCGCGCAACCTGGCCGAAGCCGAGCTCCGCTTCGGCGGAACCGAAGGCGACCGTGCCGCCGCCGAAGAGAGCTTCTACCAGCTCATGGCCTCCCTCGATTTCCTCCCGAACTCGCCCACGCTCGTCAACGCCGGGCGCGACCTGCAGCAGCTCTCCGCCTGCTTCGTCCTCCCGGTGCCCGACTCGATCGAGGGCATCTTCGAAGCCATCAAGCACACCGCCATGATCCACAAGTCGGGCGGTGGTACCGGCTTCGCCTTCTCCCGTCTGCGCCCGATAAACGACCGCGTCCAGTCGACCAAGGGTGTGGCGAGCGGGCCTGTCTCCTTCATGAAGGTGTTCGACGCCGCCACCGAGGCGATTAAGCAGGGCGGCACCCGCCGCGGCGCAAACATGGGCATCCTCCGCGTCGATCACCCCGATATCGACGAGTTCATCTCCATGAAGGCCGACATGACGACGCTCCAGAACTTCAACATCAGCGTCGCCGTGACCGATGCCTTCATGAAGGCGGTCGAAGAAGACGGTGAGTACGACCTGGTCAACCCGAAGTCCGGTGAGGTCGTCGCCACCCGCCGCGCCCGCGAAGTCTGGGAGACCATGTTCCAGAACGCCTGGAAGAACGGCGACCCGGGCGTCATCTTCATCGACCGCATCAACGACAGCCGCGCCAACCCGGTACCCAAGCGCGGCCCGATCGAGTCCACCAACCCCTGCGGTGAGCAGCCGCTGTATCCCTATGACAGCTGCAACCTCGGCTCGATCAACCTCAGCCACTTCACGAAGGGCGAGCCGGGCGCAAAGGAAGTCGACTATGAGCGCCTCGGCCGCGTGGTTCGCCGCGCCGTCCATCTGCTCGACAACGTCATCGAGATGAACGAGTACCCGATCCACGAGATCCGCGAGACCTCCCTCGCGATCCGGCGCATCGGGCTCGGGGTCATGGGCTGGGCCGACATGCTCATCGACCTGCGCATCCCCTACAACTCCGAACGGGCGCTCCAGCTCGCCCGCGACGTCATGCGCTTCATCCAGACCGAAGCCGATGCTGCCTCCCAGCAGCTCGCCCTCGTGCGCGGCAACTTCCCCGACTGGGCCGACTCCATCTACGGTCCGCGCGGCCCCGAAGGCCCGCGCCCGATGCGCAACTCCACCCGCACGACCATCGCGCCAACCGGCACGCTCAGCATCATCGCCGACTGCTCCGGCGGCATCGAACCCATCTTCGCGCTCGCCTTCGTCCGCTCCCACTACCTCGATAAGGACGACCCGACCAAGCGCACCGAACTCACCGAGGTCAACCGCCAGTTCGAAGAGGTCGCGCGCGCCGAAGGCTTCTACAGCGAAGAGCTCATGCGCTACCTCGCCGAGGGTGGCCGCCTGGCCGACCGCCCCGAGGTGCCCGACTGGGTCAAGGAGGTCTTCGTGACGGCCCACGAAATCGAGCCCGAGTGGCACGTCCGGATGCAGGCCGCGTTCCAGGAGTACACCGACAACGCCGTCTCGAAAACGATCAACTTCCCCAACACCGCAACGGTCGAAGACGTCCGCGTCGCCTACGAACTCGCCTACAAGACCGGCTGCAAGGGCATCACCATCTACCGCGATGGCTCGCGCGACCTCCAGGTCCTCAAGCACGCCTCCAAGACCGAGGAAGAGAAGGCCATCGAAGCAGCGCAGGAACTCATCGCGAAGCACGGTGGCCCCATCCGCCGCCGCCTCCCCGACGAGCGCCAGAGCATCACGCACAAGTTCCGCGTGGGCGAACAGGAAGGCTACATGACCGTCGGCCTGTTCGACGACGGCACCCCCGGCGAGGTGTTCATCAACGTCTCGAAGCAGGGTTCGACGGTCTCCGGCCTCATGGACACCGTCGCGATGCTCACCAGCTACGCGCTCCAGTACGGCGTGCCCCTGCCCGAACTCGCCTCCAAGCTCCGCAACACCCGCTTCGAACCCAGCGGCCCGACGAACAACAAGCAGATCCCGCTCGCCACGAGCATCGTCGACTACGTGTTCCGCTGGCTCGAACTCAAGTTCGACGCCGCCTCGGCCGCCGTCCAGCCCACCCTCATTCCGCCTGAGCAGGTCGCGAACAGCACCTCCGCCGACACCTACGTCCCCAAGGCCCAGGACGCGGCCGTCGTCAGCGGCGTCGGCTGCCCCGACTGCGGCTCCGTCCTCTTCTACGGCGAAGGCTGTCTCATCTGCCGAAACTGCGGCTACAACAAGTGCGGCTAACGTGAGAAAGAGGCCGGCGCGAACGCCGGCCTCTGTGCTTAGGTGCGAGGAGTGGTCGGTTGCCCAGGCAGGGACTCGCGCGTCGGCTCCATGAGAAGGCTGTGGCGGCACTGATCTCCGCCATCGAGGTTTACAACAAACCAACGTTTGCCTATCGCGAAGAAACTTTCGCGATTTTGGCGATCAATGCATGGGAATTGCTTCTCAAGGCGAAGCTACTGCAGGACAATGGAAACAAGATTCGTGAGATCTTGGTCTGGGATTCGGTAAGGAAGAAGGACGGGACTCGATCTAAGAAGAAAATAGCCCGGCGCAATCGCTCGGGTAATCAGATGACGATCGGTCTGACTGATCTGCTGACCAAGTTCAAGAACAATCCTCAGTACGGGTTGTCACCAAAGGTTATTGCCAACTTAGAAGCCCTGTTGGAAGTCCGCGACAACGCGGTGCACTTCA
>CAZWBW010000075.1:0-14258 GCA_964632355.1 uncultured Anaerolineaceae bacterium
GCTGGTGGCGACGGTGTGAACAGCGGCAAGCATTCCGCCACTCTGGTCGCCGGCCGCCCCGGCGTTCTGCATGGCACGAAAACCTACCTGCTGCAGTCGAACGACGGCCAGATCCTCGAAACCCACAGCATCTCCGCGGGCCTCGACTACCCGGGTGTTGGCCCCGAGCACTCGTGGCTCAAGACCAGCGAACGCGCCGAGTACGTCGCTGTCGATGACCAGCAGGCGCTCGAGGGTTTCCAGGCGCTGGCCAGCGCCGAAGGCATCATCCCGGCGCTCGAACCATCGCACGCCATCTACCACGCCATGCAGGTCGCCCGCGAACTCGGTCCCGATAAGGACATCCTCATCGGGCTGAGCGGACGCGGCGACAAGGACATGCACACCGTGGCGGCTGCCCTTGGGGTGACGCTCTGAGCACGACCACTGCCGTGCCACTCGCTGCGCGTGGCGGGGCCTGGGGACCGCGGGAGGTCGGACTCGGGCTCGGCCTCGCCGTGTTGTGCTATATCGCCACCACGATCGCGGTCCCGCTCTTCGCGCTCGCCCTGGGGCGCGACCTGCGCATTACCGACGAACCGGTGTTCGATGCCGCCGCCCGTCTCGCACAGTTCACCGACGAGCGCCTCCGCGCGGCAGCCCTCGGCGAACCACTCCCCGACCCGCCGAAGTTCGCCGCCGACCTGGTCACCGCCCGCATCGCATACGGCCTCACTGCGGTGAACGGTGCGGTCATGGCCGCCGTCGCGCTCTTCGCCATGTCCCGCTGGCGGGGACCGGTCTTCCGCGCGCTCCGCATGACCGGCTACGGCTTCGAACGCATCTGGAGGCCGGCGCTCGTCACCGTTGCCGGGTACCTGCTCGTCATCGTCTACACCATCATCGTCACGGTGCTCGATATCGACTTCCTGAAGCCGAGTGAGAGCGTGCCAACCTCCATCCTGCGCGATCCGTGGGGCCTCGCCATCTTCGGGTTCATCGCCGTGCTCGCCGCGCCGATCTCGGAGGAGATCCTCTTCCGCGGACTCGTCTTTGGAGGACTCGTGCGGTGGGGCTTCTGGCCCGCCGCGCTGATTTCCGGCATCGGCTTTTCGCTCGCGCACCTCGACCCCGGCACGCTCATCCCGTTCACGCTTATCGGCATGGCGCTTGCCTGGGCCTTCTGGTCGACCGGCAGCCTCTGGGACGCCATCCTCGCGCACGCCTTCTTCAACACCACCAGCTACCTGTTGCTCCTCTCGAGGGTTTGAGATGTCGAAACGATTGCGGGAACTGTTCGCTCAACGCCGCGCCGAAGGCAGGCCCCTGTTCATGCCCTACATCACTGCCGGGTACCCGTCGCCAGCCGAAACCGTCGATGTGCTGCTCGCGCTCCAGGCCGGTGGCGGCGACGCCATCGAACTCGGCATCCCCTTCACCGACCCCATGGCCGACGGCGCCACCGTGCAGCACGCCAACGAAGTCGCCCTCGCCGCCGGCGTGAAGGTAACCGACTGTTTCCGCTTCCTCGAAGAGGCGCGAGCCCGCGGCCTCCACATCCCGGTGCTCTTCATGTGCTACTACAACTCTGTCCTGGCGCTGGGCGAAGAGGAGGCCGCTGCGCGTGCCGCGAAGGCTGGCGCCGATGGCTTCATCGTTGTCGACCTCCCACCCGAAGAAGCGTCGTCGTTCGTCGCCGCCTGTCGCGCAAACGGCCTGAGCTTCGTCCCGCTCGTAGCGCCCACCACCTCCAACGAACGGATCGAGAAACTCGCCTCGGTGGCCGACTCCTTCCTCTATTGCGTCAGCGTTACGGGAACCACGGGCCAGCGCGCTCAGCTCCCGCCCGAACTCCCGGCCTTCATCGAACGCATTCGCGCGCACACCGACCTGCCGCTCGGCGTCGGCTTCGGCATCAGCACCCGCGAGCACGTGGAGCAGGTGGGGCGCATCGCGGATGCGGCTATCGTAGGCTCTGCTATAATCGCCGCCATCGACGCCGCGGCCCCTGGTATGGCTGCGCAGGGCGTCCGGGAGTACGTGGAGGATGTCTCCGGCCAGCGACAGGCAGGTGAGGAAGGCTCACGTTCGGGATGACCGCCGTGGAACGGCGCTCGCGACCCGCGTGGGCCACGGATATGCCCCCCCGCTGGCCGGGGTCTTTGGGCTCCCCGGCGCATAGTCGCCTGTATCCACATTCCCATTGTTGAATCTGTTGGAGGAGGACCTGCGCGTCATGCCGGTTCGTGGCATCCGTGGTGCGACCACCGTGAGCACAAACACCCGAGAAGAAATCATCGAAGCAACTCGCGAGTTGCTCACGGCGATGGTCGAAGCCAACGACGTCGACCCCGAAGAGGTGGCTTCGGTCATCTTCACCACAACCCCGGACCTCAACGCCGAGTTCCCGGCCGTTGCGGCGCGGCAGCTGGGGTGGACCTTCGTCCCGCTCATGTGCAGTCACGAAATGAGCGTCCCCGGGAGCCTGCCGCGGTGTGTGCGCATCCTGCTCCACGTCAACACCGACAAGCGAGCCCATGACATCCGTCATCTCTACATCCGGGGCGCCTCCGTCCTGCGCCCTGATCTCAGCAACAGCACACACTCAACCGCGCGCTAAACAAGAGGAACCAATGATCGTTGTTGTTTCGCCAGAAGCCACCCAGGACGACATCGCGAGCATAGTCCGCCGCATCGAGGATTCCGGCCGGCAGGCCCATATCTCCGTTGGCACCGAACGCACCATCATCGGAGTCATCGGGCCCGAACTGCCCGAACTCCAGGACATGTTCGAAACCCTGCCGCACGTCGAATCCGTGCACCGCGTCACGAAGCCCTACAAGCTCGTGAGCCGCGAATTCCATCCCGAATCCACCGTGATCGATGTGGGCAAGGGCGTCACCATCGGCGGTACCGAGCTCGCCGTCATGGCCGGCCCCTGCTCCATCGAAAACGAAGACCACATCGTCGAAACCGCGAAGGCCGTGAAGGCCGCTGGCGCCAACATCCTGCGTGGCGGCGCCTTCAAGCCCCGCACATCCCCCTACGCGTTCCGCGGTCTCGGCGAAGAAGGGCTCCGCTACCTCGAAACCGCCGGCAAGATCACCGGCATGCCCGTCGTCACCGAGCTCATGAGCGTCCGCGATGTCGACGCGGTTGCCCGCCACGCCGACATCATCCAGATCGGCGCGCGCAACATGCAGAACTTCATCCTGCTCGATGAGGTCGGCAAGCTCCGGAAACCGGTGATGCTCAAGCGCGGCCTCAGCGGCCAGATCGAGGAGTGGCTGCTCGCCGCCGAGTACATCATGGCGCAGGGCAACCCGAACGTGATCCTCTGCGAGCGCGGCATCCGCACATTCGAAACCGCCTACCGCAACACGTTCGATGTCAACGCCATCCCGCTCGCCAAGTCGCTGAGCCACCTGCCGATCATCGCCGACCCGAGCCACGGCACCGGGAAGTGGAAGCTCGTCGACCCCATTGCCCGTGCGGCCATCGCCGCCGGCGCCGACGGGCTGATGATCGAGGTGCACCCGAACCCCGACCAGGCCCTCAGCGACGGCGCCCAGTCGTTGACATACGAGAGTTTCGCATCGATGATGCGGTCGGTCTCCGCTATCGCCGCCGCGGTCGAGCGGACGCTTTCAGGAGTGGAAGCGACTGCAGCGGCGCGATAACGGGCGCAAGACCAGGGCAGGCACGCTCATGCGGGGGAGCGTTGGCCTGTACGGAGTCATGCCCCAGATCTCGCTGCCAGTTTTCGAAGGTCCTCTCGATCTTCTCCTCCACCTGATCGAACGAGACGACCTCGATATCACGGCCGTCTCGCTCGTCGCCGTAACCGACCAGTACCTCAAAGCGATAAACGACGGCCAGGGCTGCAATCCGCACGCCCTGGCCGACTTTGTCGCCATCGGCGCCCGGCTCATCTACCTCAAGTCCCGGGCCCTCTTGCCACGTCCCCCGGAGGACGAGCAGGCCCAGCTCGAGGACGACGAAGTCGGCCGGGAACTCGTCGATCTGCTCATCGAGTACCGCCGCTATACACAGGCGGCCGACATCCTCGAAGAGCGCCAGGAACGCGGGTTACGCACCTACACCCGTCTCGCGCCGCCACCCGAGCGCCCGCCGAGCAACGGGCTCGATGGGGTCACGGTCGAAGCCCTGCGCCGCATCATGCTGCAGGTGCTCGCTCGCACGCCCGTCGAACGTCCCCAGGGTGTCATTCAGCGGGACACGCTTACCCTACGCGAGCGCATCACGCAGTTCCGCGAACGGCTCGCGTCCCGCGGCAGCTTCTCGTTCCGCCAGGCCATCCTCGAATGCAAGAGCCGCATCGAGGTGGTCATCTCCTTCATGGCCGTGCTCGAACTGCTCAAGACCGGCGAGTGCGACGCGCGCCAATCCAGCACCTGGGGCGACATCGAAGTAGTCGCGCTGAGCAGGGAGCCCGCGCTGGTTGCTGCCGGCACCTGACCTGTTGTCATCCTTGCACTGGCCCTGCGAGCCTATTGACATAGTTGCGAGCACAACGTAGTACGCTGATTGCTCGGCAGTCTCCGCACTGCAGGAGGAACCATGGCCCGCGCAATGTGGACCGGGGCCATTAGCTTCGGTCTCGTAAATGTACCCGTGAAGCTCTACACGGCCGCTCGAAGCAAGGACGTTCGCTTCCACCAGCTTCACGAGCCCGACCGTGCCCGCATCCAGATGAAGCGCTTCTGTTCGGCCGAGGGCGTTGAGGTTCCCTACGACGAAATCGTCAAAGGCTACGAGGTCGGCCCCGACGAGTACGTCATCGTCACCCGCGAAGAACTCGAACAACTCGAGCCCGCCGTCAGCCGCGGCATTGAAATCGAAGAGTTCGTCGATCTCGCCGACATCGACCCCGTCTACTTCGAACACTCCTACTACCTCGTCCCCGACAAGGGCGGTTCGAAGGCGTATTCGCTCCTCCGCCAGGCCATGGAGGAGAGCGGGCGCGTCGCTATCGGGCGCGTGGTCCTGCGCCAGAAGCAGTATCTTGTCGCCCTCCGCGCCACCGGTAACGCCCTCGCGATGTCGACGCTCTACTACCCGGACGAGGTGGTCACTCCGGCCGAACTCGAGGGCCTCCCCGGCGATGATGTGAAGGCCAGCGACCGCGAGGTCAAAATGGCCGAACAGCTCATCGAGACCCTCTACACCGAGTTCAACCCCGAAAAGTACCAGGACGAATATCGCGAACAGCTCCTGGCGCTCATCGAGGAGAAAGCCGCCGGCAAGACCGTGGTCTCCATGGCGCCCAAACAGCCCGCTGCCGCCAAGGTCACCGACCTCATGGCCGCGCTCGAAGCGAGTATCGCGGCGGCCAAGAAGGGTGGTGGCGACGAGGAGAAGAAGCCGGCCAAGCGCAAGTCAGCCTGACCCGCTCACATTCGTGCACGAACGAAAAGGAGGGGCCGTTCGCCCCTCCTTCGCTGTTCTCCCGTCGTGGGGGTGCTACTCGTATGCGCTCGCGGCGCCCTGGATGATCGCATCGACAACCGCCGGTTCCGCGAGCGTCGTCACGTCGCCCACGTTCTCCGGTTCGCCCTCCGCGATCTTGCGCAGAATGCGCCGCATGATCTTGCCCGAGCGCGTCTTTGGCAACCCTTCCACAAACTGGATGCGGTCCGGCGTGGCGATCGGGCTGATCTCCTCCCGCACGCGGTTCCGAAGCTCCTTCGCGAGCTCCGGCGAACCGGTCTGCCCCGCCTTCAAGAGCACGTAGGCGTACACGCCATTGCCCTTCACATCGTGCGGGAAACCGACGACCGCGGCTTCCGCTACCGCATCGTGCCCGACGAGCGCACCTTCGATTTCGGCGGTGCCCAGCCGGTGGCCGGCGACGTTCAGTACGTCGTCGACCCGGCCAATGATCCAGTAGTAGCCATCCTTGTCCCGGTGGCAGCCGTCGCCCGTGAAGTACAGGCCCGGGTAGGTGGTCAGGTACGTATCGATGAATCGCTGGTGGTCGCCGAACACCGTGCGCATCATCCCCGGCCACGAGCGCTTCATGCACAGCCGGCCGGTTACCTCGTTCCCTTCCAGTTCCTTCCCGTCCTCGTCGACGATGACCGGCTCTACGCCGAAGAACGGGAGCGATCCCGAACCGGGCTTCATGGGGATGGCGCCGGGGAGGCCGGTGATCATGTGGCCGCCTGTCTCCGTCTGCCAGTACGTGTCCACCACGTAGCAGCGCTCTTCGCCCGGCACGCGGTAGTACCAGCGCCAGGCCTCGGGGTTAATCGGCTCCCCAACCGTACCCAGGATGCGCAGCGACTTCCGGCTGTAGCGCTTCACCGGCTCGTCGCCTTCGCGTGCGATGGCACGAATCGCCGTCGGCGCCGTGTACAGCACCGTGATCCCGAGCCGGTCGACCATGTCCCAATACCGCCCGGCATCCGGGTACGTCGGTACCGATTCGAACATTACCGATGTCGAACCGTTGGCGAGCGGGCCGTAGACGATGTAGCTGTGGCCCGTGATCCAGCCGACGTCGGCGGCGCAGCAATAGATGTCGTCGTCCCGGATGTCGAACACGTACTTGTGGCTCAACATCACGAAGAGCAGGTAGCCGGCCTGTGTGTGCAGCACGCCCTTCGGCTTCCCGGTCGACCCCGACGTGTACAGGATGAACAGCGGGTCCTCCGCGTCCATCACCTCCGGTTCGCACTCGGCCGGTTGCTTCGGGACGACGTCGTGCCACCAGCTATCGCGCGACGGGTCCATGGGGACCTCGTTCTCCGACCGCTTCAGCACGATCGTGAATTCCACCGTGTGGCCCGGCGCCTTCAGCGCTTCGTCGACGTTGTGCTTCAACGGCACGACGCGCCCACCGCGGCGCCCCTCGTCCTGCGTAATGATTGCCCGGCACTGCGAGTCGTCGACCCGGTCGCGAATTGATCGCGGGCTGAACCCGCCGAAGATCACCGAGTGAATCGCGCCGATCCGGGCGCAGGCCAGCATCGCCACCGCCAGCTCGGGCACCATACCCATGTAGATGGCGACGCGGTCTCCCTTCTTGATGCCGCGCGCGCGGAGCTCGTTCGCCAGCCGGCACGTCTCCTCGTACAGCTCGCGGTAGGTCACGCGCCGGTTGGTCCCCGGTTCGTCGCCCTCCCAGATAATCGCGACCTTGTCCGGTTGCGTTCGAACGTGCCGGTCGAGGCAGTTCACGGTCACGTTCAACTTGCCGTTGATGAACCAGCGGATGTGCCCCTTCGTCAGGTCCTCTTCGACCACTTTGTCGAACGGCGCGATCCACTCCAGGTAGCGGTTTGCCATCTCCGACCAGAACCCCTCCCGGTCGTTGATGCTCCGCTCGTAGAGCTGCTGGTACTCCTCCATGCTCTGGACCAGCGCCCCCTCCCGGACCCGAGCGGGCGGCTGGTACACCTCATCGACGGGCAGGCCAATTTCTTTCTGCTTCTGCTGTGTCATACGCGTGGGTGTCCCTTCCTGCGTGGTTCCGTCGCCCCACCGCTCACGGATGGCGGCGCGCTCTCGCGGCGAATACTACGCTCCCGAATCCACGCATGCGATCCGGATGCCCCGTATCGCTTTTCTCCACAACTTCACGTAAGCCAACCCGCACCCGCCGAGGCCCTGTGTATGATTCGGCAATGGCGACCCCCGGACCCACGATGACCGTCGCAGGCACCCGTCTCCTGCTTCGCGCCACGAAGTACGATGGCGTCGCTCACTGGATCCAGCCACTCCGCGTCCACTCCGACGACGGCAACCTGCTCATCGCCGAATACCGGGCGCGAACGCCCATCTACACCAGCCGCGGCGAATTCCGGTCCCCCTACAACAGCCGCATCTACTTCTGGCGCGACCGCTGGTACAACGTGTTCCGGCTCAGCCGCCCGGGCGCCGGCCTCAGCCTCTGGTACTGCAACATCACCACACCTCCGCGCATCGATGGCAGCGAAGTCACCTACATCGACCTCGATCTCGATGTCGCCGTTCGCCCCGGCGGCGAAATCCAGCTCCTCGACGAAGACGAGTTCGAAGAGCACCAACAGCGCTACGGCTACCCGGAGGACGTCATCGAACGCGCGCGCCATGCCGCGGACGAAGTCATGCGCCTTGCCCGTGCCAACGCCTTCCCCTTCTGCCTCGGCTGACCCCGTCGCGCTGATGCGCCCAGCGGATCCACCCGATACAGTGAGTGCTCAAGCACCATAGGGATCGAAGGTACCGATTTGGCAGGTCAAACAGTCGACGCTCGCAACGTTCGCGCTCACCTCGAGTCGCTTGTCGAGCAGGCCGTCCGCGCGGCAATCGCTGCGGGCGAACTGCCCGATGTCGCCCTCCCCGAGGCCGGTATCGAGCGCCCGAAGGACCCGGCGAAGGGCGATTTCGCGAGCACCCTGCCGATGCGGCTCGCGCGCTCGGCGATGAAGCCTCCGCTCGAAATCGCGAACGCGATCGTCGCGCACCTGCCCGCGGATTCTGTGATCCAGGCCCCCGAGGTGGCGCCACCCGGGTTCATCAATTTCCGGCTCTCGACTGAGTTCCTGCAGCGCCAGGTCGAGCAGATCATCGCGCTCGGGCCGAACTACGCCGACCTCCAGGTCGGTGCGGGGAAGAAGGCACAGGTCGAGTTCGTCTCCGCGAACCCGACAGGTCCGCTCCACGTCGGCAATGGCCGCGGCGCTGCCATCGGCGACGCCCTTGCGTCGGTGCTGAGTGCCGCCGGCTACGAAGTCGAGCGCGAATACTACGTGAACGACGCTGGGACGCAGACCGACACCTTCGGCGAAACGCTCTACGCCCGCTACCAGCAACTCTTCGGCCGCGAAGTCGATATCCCCGCCGACGGCTACCCGGGCGAATACATGATCGACATCGCGCGCGAGGTGAAGGAGCAGCACGGCGACAAGTTCCTGCGCCCCGCTGGCGAACCTGCCCCGGAAGAGCTCACCACGCTCGGCATCGAAATCATGGTGGGCCAGATCCGGCAATCGCTCGCTAACTTTGGCGTCAACTACGACTGCTGGTTCAGCGAGAAATCCCTCTATGGCCCCGACGGGACCTATGAGCGGGTGATGGCACTCCTCCGCGAGAACGGCCAGCTCATCGAACGCGAAGGCGCGCTCTGGTTCACCTCCAGCGATCTCGGCGAGGACAAGGACAACGTCGTCGTTCGCTCCGACGGCCGCCCGACCTACTACGCGAGCGACATCGCGTACCACTACGACAAGTTCATCCTGCGCGGCTTCGACCTGGTGATCGACATCTGGGGCGCCGACCACCATGGCCACGTCTCGCGCCTCAAAACCGCTACGCGCGCCATTGGCGGCGATCCTGAGGCCCTGCACATCCTGCTGTACCAGCTCGTCGTTTTGAAGCGTGGCGGCGAAGTGGTGCGGCTCTCGAAGCGCGGCGGCGAGATCATCACCCTCGACGAGCTCGTGGAAGAAGTCGGGCCCGATGCTGCGCGCTTCTTCTTCCTGCAGCGCTCACCCGGCTCCCAGATGGAGTTCGATCTCGACCTCGCGAAGAAGCAGTCCTCCGAGAACCCTGTCTTCTACGTCCAGTACGCGCACGCCCGCCTCGCGAGCATCCTTCAGCGCGCGGCCGAACAGGGCGTCGTGCCCGATGGCGGCGACGTTTCGCGGCTGACGCAGCCCCACGAACTCGCGCTCATCCGCGAAATGATGCGCCTCCCCGAGGTCATCGAAGCGGTCGCGACATCGTTCGAACCACAGCACCTGCCGCACTACGCGATGTCGCTCGCCACGGCGTTCCACACCTTCAACGACGCCTTCAAGCAGCAGAACGACCCGTCGCTGAAGGTCATCACCGAGGACCACGAGCTCTCGAAAGCCCGGCTCCGGCTGGTGCTCGCGGCGAAGATCGCGCTGGCCCGCGTCCTCGGACTCATGGGCATGTCCGCTCCCGAGCGCATGTAGTCAGCGAAACCGCTCGTCTCGCGCCAGCCCCGGGACCGTGATGTGGCCGTTTCGCGCGTCGCCGAACACCTCGGCGGTGGCCACGCCGTGTGTCCACGCCTCGAACGCCGAGATCGCGCAGGTGAACGCGTCGAGCTGGTCTTCGATGCGCTTGAGCGCGGTTCCCGGCATCCCGTCGAGGGGCGCCCACAGCAACTGTTCGATCGCGCCGGTGGATTCGAACGGAAGAACATCGGCCAGCTGCGCGAGGCAGCAGCGATACACGTCGAGCTCCTCACGCCGGTCCGCGAGCCGCCCCCGCTTGTAGCGAAGGATTCGCCGAAGCCCGAACAGGACCACCTGCTGCGCGTGCGGATACACCTCCAGCGCGAATCTCCCACGGACTTCCCGGCTAAGTGCCAGCGGATTGATCTCGAAGTCCGCCTTGCCCAGGAACGACGCCAGTTTCGATCCTGCGTTTCCGCCCACTCGCTCCAGGAACTCGGGCCGCGCCGCGTATGCATACGCGCCGTACCGTCCGAATGTCCGGGCCAGCGCTGCCTCCGCCCGCCGCTCCGTCGTAACCACCAGTGGCGCATCGATTGCCGCGACCACCGTGTCCCCCGCCCGGGTGAGCCGCGCCGCGACCTCCTCGGGCGATAGCACTTCCGCCTCTAGCTCGGCGAGGCGTAGACCACCGTGGTCGCCTTCGAGGATGCAAATCCCGGTCTCGTGCCGCGCCGTCCAGCTCAGGTCAATCCCTGCGAAGACCGCCATCACAGTACTCTACGAGCACCACCCCCTTCATGGCACAGGAGTCCGTGATGCCTGAACTCCTTTCCGCCCTCTCCCAGCGCCGGGCCCGGCGTTCGTTCTCCGATACGCCCGTCCCCTCCGACGTGCAGGAGGTCCTCTGGCGGGCGGTCCAGGTCGCGCCGAGCCACGGGAATCTGCAGCCCACCCGCCTGCTCGTCGCCGACGCCCCCGACGTTCGCGACCGCATGGCCGAAGCTCTCTCCGAAGGGAACCGCTCCTGGGCGACGGCCGCCCCGCTGTTCGTCGCCATCGCCGCCAACCCCGACCACGCGCCACCCGCGAAGAACCGCGACGGCTCCGAACGCGAGCTCTGGCAGTTCGCAGCGGGCATCGCCACCGGCAACCTCCTCGCACAGGCCACCGAACTTGGGCTCATTGCCCACCCCATGGCCGGCTTCGACGAAGCCACCGTTCGCGAGATCTTCGGTGCACCTCCGTCCGTGCGCGTGCTCGCGGTCCTCGCCGTCGGCTACCCCGGCGATGTGTCCGAGCTGCCCGAAGACCTTCGTGCGAAGGAAACTGCACCCCAGCGCCGCCTCCCGCTCGATCACCTCGTCGCACTCGACCGCTGGCGCCCGGAAAACGGTATCAGCGCGCGCGAGCTTGAAGGCGCCCGGTGAGGCACGTTGCCGGCAAGCAGGTAGGCTAGGCGCATGACCAACCCCGAGCTACCTACGAGCAGCACCGGCAAGTCGGCGCTGGAGGTTGCGCGCGCCTGCGCAAAGGCGGCCGGCGACGTCATCCGCGCCGGGTTCGGGCGCGTCTCCGTCACTGCCACGAAAGGGCGCGGCAACGTCGTCACCGAGACCGACCTCGCCGCCGAGCGGGCCGTGCTCGAAGTCCTGCACCGCGAATTCCCCGGCCACGCAGTCCTTGGCGAAGAAACCGCCGCGACCACCCGCTCCGACGGCTGGATGTGGGTCGTCGACCCCGTCGACGGCACGAAGAACTTCTCTCGCGGCATCCCACAGTTCGCCTTCAGCCTGGCGCTCTGCTTCAATGCCCGGCCGGTCCTCGCCCTCACCATGCAACCTATCCTCGGCGAGGAGTTCCTCGCTCTCGCCGGCAAGGGCACCACGCTCAACGGCGTCCCGGTCCGCGTCTCTGGCGTCGAGAGTGTCCGCGACTCTGTCTTCGCGATGGACCTCGGCTACGACGACAATCGCGCTCGCCTGCTCCTCGAACTGGCGCTCAGCATCTGGCCCGGCATGCAGTCGCTGCGAATCCCCGGGTCCGCCGCCCTTGGGCTGGCGCATGTCGCTGCAGGCCGATTCGACCTCTTCCTTCACTCGAACCTCCAACCCTGGGACCTGGCAGCCGGGCTCCTGCTCGTCCGCGAAGCCGGTGGCATCGTCACCGAGCGCGATGGCCGCGAACCCACCATCTTCAGTGAAGCGGTCGTTGCTGCCAGCCCGGGCGTACACGCCGACTTCCTCTCGCTGGCAGGTTCGCGCCCATGGCGGTGATAATGGGTCCTGCCGGCCACGAGCGGCTGGCTGGTCCTGGTGCCGTGCGGGAGGGCGCCGGGCCCGATGTGAGGCGGCGCCTGTGCTAATCGTCCTGCCCTCGGTCGTTTCCGGCATCGGCGTGGCGTTTATTCTCGCCGCGCTCTTTGTCGATCACGAACTGATCCGCAACATCCTGCTCGCCATCGGAGTGATCCTCCTCTGGCTCGACTTCTTCATCACGATGGCCATCCTGCGGCACGCCCTTCGCAGCATCGATCGCCGTCTGAGAAGGCTCGAAGCGCGGATCTACGGCTCAAACCGCTGATAGGAACACCAGCGCTACGACGGCTGCGCTTGCGCTGAGCAGTCCGAACAGCCCATCACGCCCGAAGAACAGCACCGCCCGTGGCGCCAGGACGAGCGCGAGGGCGCCCGCCGCCGCGACCAGTGCCGCCCGCGGCGGTGATTCGAACACCAGCACCACCGCCGCCCACGACATTGCAAGCCCGAACAACGCCAGCGAAAGCCGGGCCGACCGTCGCGCTCCCAGCAGCTCCGGGAGTCCCCGTGAGCCCAGCCCGCGGTCGTCCGTTGCGTCCGGCGACTGGTTCGCGAGGTGCAATGCGACCGCCAGCAGGGCGCCAACAGGGAACGTCCACCACAACATCGGGTCCCACTCGCCGGCGGCGGTGAAAACCCACACAGGCACCAGCGGGAACGCTACAGCCCATGGGACGAAGCTCCACGCCGAACGCTTGATGCCCGCGTCGTACAGCATCCCGCACGCGAACCCGGCGATGCCAATGAGCCACGGCCCGAAGTCAAGCGTCGCGGTGGTGAGCAGCCCGGCCGCGGCGAACACAATGGCCAGTACGCGGGCCCGCTGGAGGCTTACCACGCCCGCCGGGATCGGCTTCCACGGCTTGACCGCCGCGTCTGCGTCGCGGTCGCTGATGTCGTTCACCACCCCGATCGCGAACTGGTAGCACAGCATCCCGAGGCCCAACCGCACGTACAGCACCGCCGACGCGTCCCGGTTGGCCATCGGGATCAGACCAAGGGTCACTGCGGTGACGAGCAGCGCCGGGAACGGATGCACGAGCCGCAGGGCCTGGATGGTCCGCGGCAACCCGCCGGACACGGGCACGCTGCCCGTCGACGCCGCGGGCTGGCCAACGCCCGGGGGCGCGGCCCTTCGCTTCGGAGTGCGGCGCTTCCGAGTGGTCGCCATTCGTTTCAGCCTACTCGCTCTCTCGCAGGATGACGCCCGGATTCAGGATGCCGCGTGGGTCCAGCGCTCGCTTGATCGCCCGCATTGCCCGCAGTTCCGCCTCGGTCCGCGACAGGTAGAGGTACGGGGTCTTTGCAACACCTACGCCGTGCTCCGAGCTGATTGTCCCGCCGAGCGCCGCCACGCGTTCGAGCACCAGCACGTCGACCCGCTCGTCGTCGGGAGCGAGCCCGAGCAGGTTCACGTGGAAGTTCCCTTCGGCGAGGTGGCCCCAGGTGATGGCTCGCACGCCCGGTGCCTCCTTCGCGACCAGCTCCCGGAGTTCGGCTTCGAACCGCGCGGCCTCCGCGAGCGGTACCGCCACGTCGAGCTTGTGCGGCACTCCCGCGGCGTTGACCGCCTCGGTGTGACGTTCGCGGTACGCCCAGAGCCGCTCGCGTTCCCGTGCGCCGGTCGCGAACGCCACCGCGCCGGTGTCCGCGAGGCCCTCCAGCGCGCCCGCCAGCTCCTCCGAGGGGTCGTTTTCGCCCGCCGCTTCGAGCAGCAGGTACACGGGATACTCTCGTTGGAGAGGCGCCGGGAGCCGTGCATGCTCCCGCACGAGCGCCATACCTTCCGCGAAGAAAACCTCCGCCGCCTGGAGCGACGGCACGCCTGCCCGTACCCGTCGTACGGCGTCGACGGCCTCCTGTAGCCGTGCAAGGCCCACCAGCGCCACAGCCGCGTGCCGCGGCGCCGGGACCAGCCGAACCAGCACGCGGGTCACGACAGCCAGCGTCCCCTCGCTCCCCGGGAGCAGCGCGCCCGGTTCGAACCCCGCGCTCTCCTTCGCCACATAGCGCAGGCGCTCGATAACGC
>CAZWBW010000076.1:0-14203 GCA_964632355.1 uncultured Anaerolineaceae bacterium
CTGTCGGCCGTCGGGTTCGCGTGAGACGCCACCTGTGGCGATGCCCGGACGCCCATGCGAAGAGCGCAGCAGACGCCCCCTAACGGTCGCGGTGCTGGTTGGGGCCATCGGCAGTCGGCTGTCGGCCCAGCGAGGCACTGGCCGAGAGCCAATAGCCAACAGCCAACAGCTAAATCTGCAGCTCGAACAGGAACTCCACCTCGACCGGCACCCCCAGCGGCAGCTCCGCCACGCCGACGGCCGCACGCGCGTGCCGTCCAGCATCGCCGAAGACGTCGATCAAGAGCTGCGAGGCACCGTCCACCACCCGCGGCTGCGCCGTGAACCCCGGCGCACTCGCGACGAAGCCGCCGACGCGCACCACCCGGCTCACCCGGTCGAGCGTGCCCAGGTGCTGTCGTACCGCCGCAAGCCCGTTCAGGGTGCAGATCCGCGCCAGCTCCTGCCCCTGCTCGATCGATATCTCCGCGCCGAGCTTCCCGGACGCCGCGGGCCGACCACCGACAACCGGCACCTGCCCCGAGACGAACAGCAGCTGGCCGGACTGCACGACCGGCGCGTAAAGCCCCGCTGCGGGCGGCGGCTCCGGGAGCGTGATGCCGAGCTGCGCGAGCCGCGCCTCGGCGCTCATTCGTACTCCTCCGCCAGGAGCTGCGCCACCACGTTGTCGAACTCCTCGCTGCTGTAGCACTCGATCAGGATGCGCGCGCCCCGCTTCTGCGGCAGAACCGTCACCTTGGTGCTCAGCGCCCGCCGCAGCCGCGCCTCGATGTCCGCGTACATCGAATCGCGCCGGGCCGTCTGCGCGCCGGGCGTGCTCACCGTCGCGGGCGACTCCGCGAGCTGGCGACGGACGTGCGCTTCGGTGTCGCGCACGCTCATGCGCTTGCGAACCACCTCGCGCCACGCGTTCATGCGCTTCGCACCCTCCGGAAGCCCGAGCAGCGCCCGCGCGTGTCCCTCGGTGATTTCGCCCGCGACCAGGCTGCGGCGAATCTCCGGCTCGAGCGCGAGCAGCCGCAGCGCGTTCGCCACTGCCGCGCGGCTCTTGCCCACGCGCCGCGCGGCCTCCTCCTGCGTCAGCCCGTACTCCTCGGTGAGCCGCCGGTAGGCCAGCGCCTCTTCGATCGGGTTCAGGTCCGCGCGCTGGATGTTCTCGATGAGCGCCAGTTCGAGCAGTTCCGAGTCTTCGGCCTCCCGGATGATCACCGGGACCTTGTCGAGCCCCGCCAGCCGGCTCGCCTGCAACCGCCGTTCGCCCGCGATCAGCCGGTATCCGCCCGATTCGTCGCGGCTCACGATGAGGGGCTGGATCACGCCGTGCTCGCGGATCGAATCTGCCAGTTCGCGCAGCTGCTCTGGTTCGAAGTGTGTGCGCGGCTGCTCAGGGTTCGGCGCAATGAGGTCGATGTCCACGTACTCCGGACCGCCGCGGCGCACCTGCGGCGTCGGCACCGTGTACGCGGCCGACGGCAGTTCGGCCGGTGGTGACTCAGGCGGAGGCGCCGCGGGCGCCGACTCTTCCGGCGCGGGTTCGGTGGCCGGCGGAGGTGTCGCCGGCGTCGCCGGGGCTGGCGCTTCGGCCGGCGGAGCCGAGCTGAATCCGCCGAACAGGGCGTCGAGTCCACGGCCAAGGCCGCGTCGTGGCTGAGTCATTCGCTCCCCTCCGCAGAGTCGAACTGGAACGTGAGACCGGCGATGGTGTTATGTCGCGCTGCCCGCCCGGCGCACCCGCTCATACCGGCACCCCCACCCGCGTCAGGAGCTCCTGCGCGAGTTGGTCGTAGGCGACGGCCGCCCGTCCGCCCGGGTCGTACCGGAAGATCGATTGCCCGTGGCTCGGCGCCTCGCTCAGGCGCACCACCCGCGGGATGATCGTGTCGAACGTCTGCTCGAAGTGGCGCTGCACCTCCTCGACCACTTGCTGCGATAGCCGCGTTCGCGCGTCGTACATCGTCAGCACCACGCCGAGGATCGAAAGTGTTGGGTTCAGGTTGCGGCGAACCAGGTCGAGCGTCTGGATGAGCCGGCTCAGCCCTTCGAGCGCCATGTACTCACACTGCACCGGGATGACCACCTGGTCGCTCGCCGTAAGCGCGTTGATGGTCAGCAGGCCGAGCGATGGCGGGCAGTCGATGAAGATCCAGTCGAAGTCGTCGCGAAGCGGTGCCAGCGCGTTCGCCAGCCGCCGTTCGCGCGCCATCGCCGGCACGAGCTCCACTTCGGCGCCCGCCAGCGATGCGCTCGCCGGGATCATGCGCACCGGTTCGTACGGCACGTCCAGCACGCATTCGTTCACGTCGATCTCGTCGAGCAGCGCTTCGTACACGCCGGGCCGGTCGCCGGGGTCGACACCGAGCGCGCTCGTCGCGTTCGCCTGTGCGTCGAGGTCGACCAGCAGCACCTTTTGGCCGCGGCGCCCCAGCGCACACGCGAGCGAGACGGCGGTGGTCGTCTTGCCGACGCCGCCCTTCTGGTTGACGAAGGTCACGATCCGGGCACCCATTACGCAGCCACCTTTCCTAGCCGGGCCTCGATTTCCGCCCGCGTGGGAATCGCCGCCAGTCCGCGCGCTTCCACCGCGATTGCCCCCGCGGCCAGCGCGAACCGGGTCGCCGTATCGATGTCGCCGCATTCGGCGAAGCGCACCGCGAACGCCGTCGCGAAACAGTCGCCCGCGCCCGTCGGTTCGACCGATTCGGCGGGTACGGCTTCGAAGTCGTGCGCTCCCTCGGCATCGAAGCGCGTCGCCCCGCGCGAACCACGCGTCACGAACGCCGTCATGCCCGCGGCAGCCAGCCGGGCGGCCAGCGCCTCGGGGTCGGGCGTATCTTCGTCGCTGAGGAAGGCGAATCCACCCGCGCGAACGAACGGTTCCGCCTGGGCCCACGGGTCGGGGTGTGGCCAAACGCGCGTCTCGCCGTCGTGGGTTCGAAGCAGCCCTTGCAGCGCCAGCGCATACACCCGTGCCGCAATCGCCGGCGGAGCAGTGAACTCGTGGTAGGCCGGCGCCACGATCAGCACGTCGGCCTCGCGCGTGAGCACATCGGGTCCGATCACGATCGGCTCACCCTCGGCGAGCAGGAACTGCGTCCGCGCGCCCGCGGCGTCGTAGCGGTTTTCGTAGCGCGGTGCGGTGCTCGCCGGTAGCGCGACGACTTCGAGCCCTTCGAGCACACTCCGGTCATAGCCCTGCGCGAGCGTCGTCACGAGCGTGACTTCGGCGCCGAGCGCAGCGGCCGTACGAGCGGAATAGAGCGAGGGGCCGCCCGGGACCCAGCTCCCATCGGGAGCGAGGTCTTCGACGACATTCCCGGCAACGACGACGTGCGTGGCGGCCCTCCTTCCCGGCTAGTGCCTGGTGCTTATCACGACCTTTCGGTTCTCCCCTTCGCCGACGCTGTTCGTGACCAGGTCGGGGTCGTCGGCGAGGGCAAGATGCACGATCCGGCGCTCCGCCGGGGTCATCGGCTCGAGCGTGATCGGGCTGCCCGTCTGGCGCACGCGATCGGCCATCCGCTCTGCCAGCGCCACGATTTGCGATTCGCGCCGGTGGCGGTAGTGCTCTGCGTCGATGGTGACGCCGCCCATCCCCGGATAGCGCCGTGTCACGATCAGGTTCACAAGATACTGCAATGAAAGAAGCGTTTCGCCCCTTCGCCCAATAAGTACGCCCAGGTCCTCGCCTGTTATGTCGATCACCGCCCGCACCGAGCCACGCCCGTCGCCCACCGTCAGCGGTTCGCGAATCGTGAGTTCCGCCTCCACGCCCAGGATGCGAAGCAGGTCGTCGACCACCGTCGCCGCGAGCTCGACCTCTTCCGCATTGATGTCCGGCTCGATTTCCGGCTGGTCGTCGCGGGAACGGCGTTCGTTGCGTTCCTGGCGCTGGGCCTGCCCGCCACCACGGCCGCGCCGCCCGCGCCGGCGGCCCCGGGGAGCGGGTCCCTGTGCTGCTGCGGCCTGCTGTTCGGCTGGCTCGGATTCGACGTCCGTCTCTTCGTCGTAGCGCGGCGGTCGAAGGAAGTCCGCCTCGGTGAGCTTCGGTTCGGCGGCTTCGAAGCTTCGGCCTCCCCGGCCTCCGCCACCACCGGCGGCGCTACCCGCGGCGCGGCTCCCGCTCCCTCGGCCGCGCCGGCCCCGGCTGCTTCGGCGCCGGCCCTGTTGTCCGCCGTTCTGCTGCTGGTCGCTCTCGGGAGGTGTGGTTGCTTCGGGGGATTCGGGCGCTGCGGGCACCACCCGCCGTACGAGCACTCGGGCGTCGCGCGCACCTACTCCGAACATTCCGCGCCTGCCCTCATCGAGCACAACCAATTCGACACGTTCCTCATCGAGGTCAGCGCGGCTGGCCCCGATGAGTTTGAGCGCCCGGCTAAGAGCGTCGTCTACGGTTTTGCCGCTTGCTTCGGCCTGGTCCATTTGCGGTCCTCAGTTCTCGATCAAAGTTCGAAGCCTTGCCGTCCGCGCGCGTCCGTGGCGCTGCAGCGGCGCGCGGCTGCTTTCCCCCCGCAACAGCCGCGGCTTGCTCCGGTGTTCGAATCTTCACGAGTGGAGCGATCTTGAGCGGCGCGAAGCCATAGGTGGCGACGTTGAACCCGATACCGACGATGGAGTTGACCACCCAGTACAGGCTGACGCCGCTCGGGAAGCTCAGCGCGAAGAACGCGAACATGAGCGGCATCATATAAGCCATCATCTGCTGTTGTGCACGCGCGCGCTCGTCGGTCGTCACCGTCACGGTCGTTTTTGTCTGCGCCCACGTCGTCAGCGCCACCAGCACGACCATCAACAGGTTCGGGCTGCGCAGGTCCATCCCCAGGAACGTTTCGCTGATCGGGATCGCCTGCTGGATGAAGCTCCACGAATACAGGTGGTCGTGCAGCCCCGCGAGCGCCTCCGGCGATTCGGGAAGGACACGCCGGACAGCCAGGTACAGCGCGATCAGGATGGGGAACTGCAGGAGCATCGGCCCCAGGCAGCCGAGCGGGTTCACGCCCGACTCCCGGTAGACCTTCATCATCTCTTCCTGCCGGCGTTTCGGATCGCTGTACTTCTTATTGATCTCCTGGATCTTCGGCTGGATCGCCTGCATCGCGCGCGTCTGGTGCAGCTGCCGCACCGTCAGCGGGAACGTCACGAGCCGAATCAGGATCGTGAACGCGATGAGCCCCAGCCCGAAGCTGCCGAACAGCACCCTCGAGAGGATCACCAGGAGGTTGATCATGGGGTCGAGCAGGATGTACCCGAACAGATCGCCGATCACTGCGCGCCCCCAATCGGTACCGGCACCACCGCCAACCGCTGCGGCTCGGCCGCGAACACCCGGCCCTTCGTGGTCACCACGAACGCCCGGCCCTCGAACGCGGTGACGCCCGCGCGAACCCGGCCAGCGTCCTGGATCGGCACCGCGTTCAGGCGCTCGCCCGTCTCCGCGTCGAGGAAGTACACCACGGCCTCGTCGTCGGCCACCACCAGCACATCGCCCACGTTCGGCACATTCTCCACGATTGCCGGCGCCGACTTCACTTTCGCCCCAGCCTTGAACTCCCAGACCTGGTTCGCACCGCTACTTATGTCGACTGCATAGACCATGCCGCTGAAGTCGCCGAAGTAGACCCGGTCGCCGCGTACCGCCGGCTCCGTCCAGACCCAGTCCGAGGCCTTGAACTCGCCCAGCACCGAGCCATCGGCCGACGACACGATGTACACGCGCTTGTCGAGGCTCGGCACGAACAGCCGGTCGTCGCCGAGCGCCGTCAGCGACGCGATAGCCCCGTTGGCTTCGAACGGCTGGGACCAGGCCTCGGACCCATCGGCGAGCGAGAGCGCGTGGAGCTCGCCGCCCATTGTCGCGACGAACACGCGGTCGCCCTGGATGATCGGTGCGGCCCAGACGCCCTTGTCGAACCGCTTGCCGCCGGCGGGCCAGCCGTCGGCGGGGCTGCCATCGCTCTTCTTTACGACGTAGACGTGGCCATCGGTGGTGCCGAACGACAGCAGGTCATCGGACGAGCCGAGTTCGTTCACGAGGTTTCCGCTGATGTCATTCCCGGCAATGCGCCAGCGAATACTGCCGTCTTCGGCGTTGATAGCGAACACGCCTTCGTCGTAGTCGGCGATGAAGATGGTGTCGCCTTCGACGATGGGCGTGCTGTAGATGGCGCGCAGGTCGAGGTCGTCCTGCCCGGGGTGTCGGTCCTTATCGGGGAAGGTCCAGCGAGTCGCGCCGAGGTTCCCGTCCTGGACCTCGACGGCGAAGAGTTCATCTTTATCGAGCACGAGGTACGCCGTCGGGTCTTCGAGCGCAGGCCGGGCCCATCCTTCGGGGTTGGCGATGCCAGCGCAACCCACGGAGACGAGGGCGATCGCGGCGGCTGTGGCCGCCACGAGGAAGCGGGGGTATTTCACACGCCCATCGTAGCAGTATCGACGGAAGGGAATAGGGCGGGAGGATCTTGGAGTGCCCAGTGCCCGGTGAACAGTGCTCAGTGGGAAAGAGGGTACCCGGTTCCGCGTTCCCGAGGCGCGTGCAGCGCTGTCCCGATGTCCGTGGCGTACCGCACGCCGCTGAACCTCCCCGCGGTGCGCGGGGTGCCCACCGCGGTCCCGGCCCATTCAAGTACGCTCCATTACCGGCGTGACCGCCCGCCCCTGCGCCACGATAGAGCCGTCACCAACCAACCCGGCTGCCACTGCCCCATACGAGCCAGGAGATCTGCTGCGCGACCGCCAGGGAGCTGCCGACCCCCCACCATCCGTTCGGGGTTTAGGGGCCTTGCCAGCCGTTTCACGTGAAACAGGAACCGCTCTTCAGGTTGTTTCACGTGGAACACCCCGCTCGGGCGGGCCTCCCCCGTCGTCACCCCCCTTTTTCACGTGAAACCTGCGCGGCCGCGGTTTTGCCCCGCGGGCTGCGCGCACTGCGCCCGACTGTTCCACGTGAAACACCGGTGGAGCGCCCGAGTCGCGGCAGCCGGATGCTACGTGGGTGAACCGCGGCATCTTCCAGCTCGCGGTTTCACGTGAAACACCGCCACCGAGGCAATGAGCGTGCCCCGCTTTCCCTCTTCCGCCAGCTGTACGGCCTGTTTCACGTGAAACCGCCGCCCCGCTTCCTACTCCGGCACGGGATCGTAGCCGCGACCACCGCCCGGACGGCACCGGGCCAGCCGCTTGATCCCCAGCCAGGTGCCCCGCAAGGCGCCGTGACGCTCAATCGCCTCGTACGTGTACCGGGAACAGCTCGGCTCATACCGGCACGAGGGGGGCAACACAGGCGAAATGAACCGCTGATACCCCCGGATCGCCGCCAGCAAGAGCCACTTCACCGCTTACTCCAGTAACTTCGCACGCCTCAGCTGCCGCTCCAGGTGCCGCCGAAGCTCCCAAAACGACGCCGTCATCGCTCCAGGGCGCGCCGTCACAACTACATCGTACCCCTCGCGGACCGGCAGCTGGCGCGCCGCCTCCCGCATCCGCCGCCGAACCCGGTTCCGAGCCGTCGCACGCTTGTCCAGCTTCCGGCCGACCGCGAACCCCCAGCGCGTTCGCCCCTCCTCGTTCGGGCGCCACCGCACAACAAGAAGGGGACCGTGTACCACGGTCCCCTCTCGATATGCTCGATCGAACGCTTCGCCCTTCGCCAGGCTCCGCGAACGGTCCACAGCTCCGGTCCTTAGACCACCGTCAGCCGCTTCCGGCCCTTCAGACGGCGCGCCTTGAGGATCGCGCGCCCCGCACGGGTCGCCATCCGACCCCGGAAGCCATGCCGCCGAGCTCGGCGCCGCCTGCTGGGTTGGTACGTGCGCTTCGTCGACACGGCACCCTCCTAATTCCCTTTGGTCATCACAGACTACCGGATGCCTGCCCTAACAGGCGAATTCCCGCGCTAGCGCCATGCCTGCCTGTAATGCGCATAGTGTTCCATCACGTACACGACATAACCTTTGGTCTCCGCGATGTCCAGCGCGGCTACCCAGTCCGCCCCGGTCGGGCCGCCGACCATCTCGTTCCACCGTTCGACGTTCCCAGGGCCCGCGTTATACGCGGCCAACGCCCGGTAGGGGTCGCCCCACCGCTCGAACTGCACCGCCAGGTAATGCGCACCGAACTCCAGGCTCACCGCCGGCCGGAACAGGTCGTCCGCCTGGAACCCGTCGTACCCGATCGACTGCGCGATCCCCTCGCCTGTCGGCGGAATCACCTGCGTCAGGCCGAGCGCCCCCGCGTGCGACCCGGCCGTGCGGTCCCACGCGCTTTCCTGGCGCACCATCGCCGCGACGAACAGCGGATCGAGGTCGTTCTTCCGCGCCACTTCGTCGACCAGTTCCGGGTAGCCGATCGGGTACGCGAGCTGCAGGAGCGCCTTCGGGACCTCGTGGGACGGGGCGCCTACCAGCCGCTGCAGCCTGACCGCGAGTCCCGTCGTCACCTCGGGCAGGCCCAGTTCGTCCGCTTCGCGCAGCACTCGGAGCACCTGCCACGGGTCTTCCGTGTCCGCCGCCCGGCGCAGCACCGCGATCGCCTCCCGTCGCAGCCCGACCGCGAGGAATTCGCCGGCCACCGTCGGCGCCCCGGCCAGCGGAGCGCCGCCCGTACGTTCGGCCAGCCAGCCCTCGATGCTCGCCCAATCGCGTTCGCCCTGCGCAGGCAGCGGCTCGTAGCGCACATCGATGTCGCCGAGCAGACCCAGCTTCCGCGCGGCCTCCTCGCCGTAGAAATCGAGCGGGCCCGCCGCCATCGCAGCTTCGTACGCAGCCGAGGCGCCTTCGCCGTTCCCGAGCGCCTCGAGCGCGCGGCCCTTCCAGTACAGGATTTCCGGGTCTTGCACGCCGAGGCTGTCCCACACGGCTACGGCGCCCGCCAGATCGCCCGCGTCGAGGAGCACCTGCCCCGCTCGCCGCGCCGCATCCCGCGTGAAATCGCCCTGCGGCCCTTCGCGCACCAGCGCCGCGTACCGCGCCGAGGCCGACGGCGCATCTCCAAGGCTTTCCATAACTCGCGCGGCCCAGTACCGCGCCCGGTGGGCGTAGTCCGAACCGGGGTCCTGCGCGGCCGCGAGGTCGTATGCGGCGATGGCCTCCACCGCGTTTCCCCCGTCTTCGTGCGCCGCGCCCAGGTAGAACGCTTCGAACGCCTGGTTCGCCGGCGAATCGCCTTCCGTCTCCCCGACCGCGTACTCCAGCACCCCCTGGGCCTCCGCGTACATGCCGTGCCGGTAGTACACGAGCCCCTCCGCGCCGGGATCGACGCCGATACCTGCCGCGCGCAGCTCGTCGATCGCCGGCCGGGCAACCCACGACGCCGGGAACTCCGTCACGATGCGCCGAAGGTGCGTCGCGAACGTGTCGGTATCGCCGACCTCCCGGGCGGCCATCGCGAGTTCGAAATGCGTGCCCGGCCCTTCGTCGATCGCGACCGCGAGCTGAAGCCACCGGACCTGTCCCGCGCGGTCGCCGCGCTCCCGTGCGATGTCGGCCAGCCCCCGGTACGCCGCGGCAACGAGCTCCTCGGGCGTCGCGGGGCTGGTGAGGAGCGCGTTCCACCGCTCTTCCGCGGCTTCGTCTTCGCCCAATCGGCCAAGTCCGCGGGCGTACTCCGCCACGATGTAGGGCTGCAGCGCGTCGCCCTCGACCGTGGACGCCAGTTCGCGCAACGCATCGACCGCGCCAACGTGGTCACCCGCCTCGCTCAACCGGACCGCAAGCAGGTAGCTCGCCCGCCGATGGGCTGTCGACTCGGGTGCCGCCACCGCCACCGCTTCGCGCAGTTCAGCGACGGAGCCCTCCTGGTCGCCCGTTTCGTAGAGCGCCACCGCCGCTGCCAGCCGCGCCTCGGCCTGTGTCGTGGGATCCGGCGCCGCGGCCGCAGCCGTGCGTGCGGCCTCCGCGGCATCTTCGAACCGGCCATCCCGGAGCATCCGCCCGGCGCTCGCGAGCACCTCGGCGGCGTCGATGCCCGGGCGAGCCTCGGTGGTCGCCAGCCGGGGGTCGAAGGAGCCGCTCTCCGGCGTCGCCGATCCGCCGTCGCAGGCAGTCAGAACGACCGCAGCCGCAGCCGCAAGGAAAGTTGTCCTTCCCCAGGAGGCTCCGGAAACGAATTTGCGATTGCGTTTCACCCGCACCGGGCCGATGCTAGGGAGCGCGACGGGCCGCTTCAAGGTACGTAGTTTTCATAACAAAAGGCCAGTTTACCCGCATGACCGAACTCACCGGGTCTGCGCACGCCTCTCCCGGCACCGGCGCGGGCACGTCCACGCGAACCGCATCCACCACGCTCCAAACGGCCACTCGTGCGCTCAACGCCTGGATCGAAATCGATCTCGATGCGCTCGAAGGCAACCTCGCTGCACTCCGGTCGACCCTCGACCCGGGTGTCGAAGTCATCGCTGTCGTAAAGGCGAACGCATACGGCGCGGGCGTCGCGGGCATCGCCCCGGCGCTCGAAGCCGCCGGCGTCGACCGGTTCGCAACGGTGTGGGTGCCCGAGGCGGTGGCGCTGCGGCAGCTCGGCATTACGAAGCCGGTGTTGGTGCTCGGACACGCCTTCCCCGAAGAGGCAGCGACTGCCGTAGAACACGACATAACCCTGACCGTCCACTCGCTCGACCTCGGCAAGGCGCTTTCGGCGGTGGCGACAGAGCGGGGCCGCATCGCGAACGTCCACCTCCACATCGACAGCGGCCTCCACCGCGACGGCATCACGCTCAACGAGGCGGTGGCGCTCGCCGAAGAGCTCCGCCGTCTGCCGGGGCTTCGCGTCGAAGGCCTGAGTACCCATATGGCCAACGCCGACGAACCGGACGACTCCTTCTCCGATGTGCAGGCGAGCCTCTTCGCGAAGGCGATCGAACGGCTGCCCTGGGTCCCGTACCGGCACACGGCCAACTCCGCGACGGCGCTGCGGCGGCGCGAACTGCGGTACGACGGCGTGCGCATCGGCCTCGCGATGCACGGCGTCCTCCCGGACAACACCCCGGACCCGGGCGTCCGGCCGATTCTCTCGCTGAAGGCGCGCGTCGCCCGTGTGGCCGAGGTGCCGGTCGGCGAAGGAGTCAGTTACGGGCTCACCTGGCGGGCGACGAGGCCGTCCCAGGTCGCGCTCGTGCCGGTGGGATACGCCGATGGGTGGTCCCGACACCTGAGCAACGCCGGGCAGGTGCTCATCGGCGGCCGCCGCTGCCCAATGGTCGGCCGGGTGTGCATGGACCAGTTCCTCGCCGATGTCACCGACGTCCCCGGTGTGCGCGAAGGCGACGAGGTCGTGCTCATCGGCCAGCAGAGCGGCGAGCGCCTCACCGCCGACGATGTTGCCGAATGGGCCGGGACCATTTCGTGGGACGTGCTGGCCTCGTTGCAGGCGAGGCTCCCCCGCATCTTCCACCGCAACGGCGTCGTCGAACTTATCGCCTAGCGTTCGAAACCCGGTTCGGTTGGCGTTCGGATCCGGGTTTGGATCCCGGTTGGTTTGCGTTCGAAACAGCCATCGAAAGCCGAACGCTTCCCGGCGCAATCTCTATCCTCTCGCTGATCCGAACCCCGTACCGAACCGGATCCAAACCCCGTTTCGAACCGCTCGAGAACCCCGAAATGACCCCGTTTCGAACCTGAGAGCGGCCTCGGGAAGCCCCTGATCCGAACGTTCGAACGCCCTCACCATCCCTATCTCTCCTTCTATTAATAGGAAGGGTTTGTCAGGATGGGGTGGCAATGCTGGATTCGGTTGAGATCGAGGTGACGGGTGGAACGGGCGGACATGGGCTCGTCAGCTTCCGCCGAGAGAAGTTCGTACCCAAGGGTGGCCCCGACGGTGGCGATGGTGGCCGCGGTGGCCGTGTGTTCCTTCGTGCCGTCGACGACATCTACACCCTCGAGCAATACCGATCGAAGAAGAAGTTCAAGGCGCAGAACGGCGGCAACGGTGGCCCAAACCTCCGCCACGGTGCCAACGGCGAAGACCTCTACCTCGATGTGCCGGCCGGTACGGTGGTCATCGACGCCGAAACCGACGACCTGCTCGCCGACCTGAAGAAGCCCGGCGAAACGATCCTGGTCGCGTTTGGTGGCCGCGGTGGCTGGGGAAACAAGCGCTTCGCGACGTCGACGAACAAGGCTCCGACCTATTCGCAGAAGGGCCAGGAAGGCGAGACCGTTCGCCTGCGCCTCGAACTGCGCCTGCTCGCCGACGTGGGATTGCTCGGGCTGCCCAACGCCGGTAAGTCGACGCTCCTGGCGGCAGTTTCGAACGCCAAACCGAAGATTGCGTCCTACCCGTTCACGACGCTCGAACCCATGCTCGGAGTGGTGCAGGTTGGCTATGACCGGTTCACCCTTGCGGACTTGCCCGGGCTGGTCGAAGGCGCGAGCGAAGGGTACGGGCTCGGGTTCGAATTCCTGAAGCACGTGCGGCGCTGCCGGGTGCTCCTTCACGTGGTCGACAGCACGTCACCCGACCCGGTGACTGACTACGAACTCATCGAAAGCGAAGTGCACGCGTACGACCCGAAGCTCGACGACATCCCGCGGGTCATCGCGGTCACGAAGGCGGACCTCGACCCCGAGGGCGCGAAGAAGTCGGCAAAGACCCTCGCCGAGCACGTCCGGAAGCCGGTTCGCGTTATCTCCTCGACCGAACGCCTGGGGACGGACGAACTGATGGCCGAGCTCATGGAGATCGTGCAGGCCGAACGGGAGAAGGCCGAGGCCGCGCCGCCCGAGGAGCTCGTGGTGCTGCGCCCACGCCCCACCGAACGCTTCTCCGTGCGCCGCATCGACGAGAACACGTTCGAGGTCGAGGGCCAACGCGTCGTGACGTTCGTCGAGATGATGGACACCGGCATGGAAGGCGCGCTCGACGAAGTCCGCCGGCGGCTCGAACGGTGGGGCGTCGCGAAGGCGCTGGAACGCGAAGGCATCAAGCGCGGCGATATCGTGCGCTTCGGCACCGTCGAACTGGAGTGGGAGTGAGCGCCAACCGGCACGGGTAGCGTAGGATTGCGCCGAGCCAGTTCATGGAGGGCGCGATGACGGACCACCCGCTGCCGAGCGAAGAGGAAGTCCTCGGGTACTTCGGACGCTATAGCAACTGGGGGCGCTGGGGCCCCGACGACAACGCGGGCACCATTAACCTCATCACCCCCGAGAAGCGCCAGAAGGCGGCCCAGCTGGTGCGAAGCGGCCGCACCGTCTCGCTTGCCTACCCGCTGAACACCGTCGGCGGGCCGGGCAACTGGAACCCCGCGCAACACTACATGCGCGTCGGGCCCGAGGCCTCCGCCGACTACATCGGCCTGCTCTACCACGGGTACGCGACCACGCACATCGATGCGCTCTGTCACATCTTCTACGAGGGCAGGATGTACAACGGTCGCCCCGCGAGTGAGGTGACCTCCGCCGGCGCGAAGGCGGGCGCAGTCGACGCCTGGGCGAACGGGATCATGACCCGCGGGGTGCTTATCGATATCCCGCGGTTTCGCGGCGAACCCCACGTGACCATCGAACGGCCCGTCCGCGGCTGGGAGATCGAAGCGGCCGCCGAAAAGCAGGGGACGCCGCTCGAACCGGGCGACGCGGTTGTGGTCTACAGCGGCCGGCAGTCGTTCTATGCCGCGAACCCCGAGCGCGTGCCGGGGGTGCACCCGCAACCGGGCCTCCACGCCGACGTCATTCCCGTGCTGGCCGAAAACGACGCGGCGCTCCTGGTGTGGGACATGATGGACGCGCGCCCCTCTGGTTACCGCTCGTTCGACGAACCGCGGCGGCCGGGCGGGCCGGTGCACATCTTCGCGATTGTGATGCTCGGGCTTCCGCTGCTCGATAACGCGCGCCTCGAACCGCTCGCGGAGGCCTGCGCGCAGGAGGGCCGCTACGAGTTCCTGCTGACGGTGAACCCGCTGAACGTCCGCGGCGGAACAGGCTCGCCGGTGAACCCGATCGCCGTGCTGTAGGGCCGTCGGCGGTCGGCCTTCGGCGGCTGTTGGCTGTTGGCTATTGGCTGTTGGTCTCCTTCCGCACGTCCCACCAGTCCCGCGAACGTGAGGGAGCGTCCGGGCGCAGTCTAATCGTTGGCGGCCGCGGGCAACGCGCTCGCCCCTCGCGCCTCCGAGAGCCGGAAACGGGGAACCTCTCCGATGGCTGCGGCTTGCTTCGCGCGCCGCGGTGGGGCATGCGAACGGTCTCGCCGTTGACGTTGCGTGGTTCGCTTC
>CAZWBW010000077.1:0-13904 GCA_964632355.1 uncultured Anaerolineaceae bacterium
TCAGATGATCGCGCAGGTCATCATGTTCTCGAGCCTGTTCGGCGGTCGCGACAACCGGAACCCGCTGCTCATGCTGGTCGCGGTGCTCATCGCGCCCATCGCCGCCTCGCTCATCCAGCTCGGCATCAGCCGGACGCGCGAGTTCGCCGCCGACCACACCGGCGCCGAAATCACGCACGACCCCGAGGCACTGGCGAGCGCGCTGGAAAAGCTGCAGCGCGGCGTGCAGTACGCCCCCATGGAGCCCACGCCGACCCAGGAGGCCGTCTCGGCGCTCTACATCGTCAAGCCATTCGCTGGCGAAGGCCTCGCCAACCTCTTCAGCACGCACCCGCCGATTGAGGAGCGCGTGCGCCGCCTCCGCAATATGGCGGTCGGCCGCTAGGCGGCCTTCGGCCGAGTGCCCGGTGCTCAGTGCTCAGTACTCAGTGGCGCCCTCCCGTCCCGGGAGGGCGCTTTCTTTCGGCCTCGCCCGAAACCACCAGCACTCAGCACTAAGAACTCAGCACGTCTCCCGGGCACTGCGCACTGAGCACTGGCCCGTATACTTCCTCCATGCGCATCTGCCGCGTCGGACTCGCCCAGGTCAACACTCGCGTCGGCGACATCGAAGCCAACATCGAACGCATCCGGCAGCGCCTGGCCGAAGCACGCGACGCCGGGTGCGTTATCGCCGCCTTCCCCGAACTGGCGGTCACCGGATACCCGCCGGAGGACCTGGTGCTTCGCCGCTCGTTCTGCGTGGCCTCGCGCGATGCGGTCGAAGCGCTGGCACTTGAAACGCACGGGATCGCCGCTGTCGTCGGCTTCGTCGACTGGTTCGAAGGCGACGCCTACAACGCGGCCGCTGTGTTCATCGACGGCCGCTGGGTCGACACGTACCACAAGCACCGGCTGCCGAACTACGGCGTGTTCGATGAAGAGCGCTACTTCGCGCCGGGCCGCCGGACGCCGGTCTACCGCGCCGACGGGTTCAGCTTTGGCGTCAGCATCTGCGAAGACATCTGGTACCCCGGCGCGCCACTTGATGCGATCGCGCTGGGTGGCGCCGAGCTCTGCATCAACATCAACGCATCGCCCTACCAGCGCCGCCGCATCGAGGACCGCGCACGGATGCTCGCCACCCGGGCCGCCGACAACCTCGTCGCGCTCGCGTATGTCAACGCCGTCGGCGGACAGGACGAGCTCGTGTTCGATGGCGGGTCGCTGGTGTTCGATGCCGAAGGCCGGCTCGCCGGCCGCGCACCGCAGTTCGAAGAGGCGCTGCTCATCGTCGACGTCGACCTCGACCAGGTGGCGCAGCGGCGCCTGCACGATCCCCGCCGCCGCGTGGAACTCCGCGACCGCGAGCCACGAGTCGAAATCGAGGACATCCCCGTCGCGCTCGAACTGCCGGAGCAACGCCCGCGTAAGCTCGAACGGCCCATCGCGCCGGTGCTCGGCGACGAAGAGGAGGTCTGGAGAGCGCTGGTGCTGGCTACCCGGGACTACATGGGGAAGACCGGCTTCCAGCAGGCGATCATCGGGCTCTCCGGCGGGCTCGACTCTGCCGTTGTGGCGGCCGTCGCGGTCGATGCCATCGGCCCCGACCGCGTGATCGGCGTTTCGATGCCGAGCCGCTACTCGAGCCAGCACAGCCAGGACGACGCCCGGGAGCTCGCGAACAACCTCGGCATCCGCTACATGAGCATCCCCATCGAACCCGCGCACAAGGCCATGCTCGAAATGCTCGCCGACGCGTTCGAAGGCAGCGATCCCGGCACGGCCGAGGAGAACCTGCAGGCGCGCCAGCGGGGCAACGTCCTCATGACGCTCTCGAACTTCTTCGACCGCTCCATCGTGCTGACGACGGGGAACAAGAGCGAGATGGCGACGGGCTACGCGACGCTGTACGGCGACATGGCTGGCGGCTACGCGGTATTGAAGGACGTCCCGAAGACGCTGGTGTACCGGCTCGCGCGCTGGCGGAACAAACAGGCGGGCCGCGACCTCATCCCCGAGCGCGTCATCACGAAGCCGCCGAGCGCCGAGCTTCGCCCGAACCAGTTCGACCAGGATTCGCTGCCGCCGTACGAAATCCTCGACCCGATCCTCGAGGCGTACGTGGAAGACGACCGCACCGCCGAAGAGATCATCGCGATGGGGTTCGATGAAGTGACCGTGCGGCGCGTCATCGGCATGGTCGACCGGAACGAGTACAAGCGGCGGCAGGCGGCCCCCGGCGTGAAGATCACGCGGCGCGCGTTCGGCCGCGACCGCAGGTTCCCGCTGGCCGCGAAGCTCGGCTGAGCCATCCCGCCGCCAACTGGCCGCATATCCTCCATCACTTGGCCCCGGTTTCCGGGCCGATCGGTTCTGCCCGGGGCAGGGTAGGGCAGGTGACCATGATGCTACCGGGACGGTTCGCGCTCCCAGACCGCGACGGGCCGGAGAACACCAGGAGGAGCCTGCTCATGCAACTCGATATCCAGCGGGCCGGTATGCATCTCACCGAGGAGATGGAGGAATACATTCGCGAGCGAGCCGACTTCCTCCTCGCGTTCCACCCGGAAATCCTGGCGTGCCGTGTCATGCTCGAGCCGCCGGTTCCCCCGCGTGACGTCTACCAGGCCGAGGTCGGGCTTCACATCCCCGGCCAGACCGTTCACGCACGGGAACACGCGGAAGACCTGCGCACCGCCATCCTGCTTGCGTTCGAATCCGCACGGCGGGCGCTGGCGGGAAGCAGCCTGGAGCCGGAATTGCACCGGGCGCTCGCCCCCGGTGCCTAACCCGGGCGAGGTGGAGGCCCCGGTCCAGGGCTGGCGTTGAGCGCGCACTCCCTGCTCTCGTGTGCCTACCCCTTGGGTACTTCCGGATAGCTCCGCCTCCCTGCCTCTACGCTCGCCCGGTTAAATGGGGCTGCCACGTAACATGTGGCAGCCCCTTTTGTTTGTCCTTCGAACCGGCGCGTTTAGCGTCCGTGGAAGGTTGGCGTTCGCTTCTCGAAGAATGCCTTGCGGGCCTCCTTCGCGTCCTCGCTCGAGAAGGCCAGGCGGATGTTCGTGAGCTCGTAGCGGAGCTGCTGCTCGAGGTCGATGGCCGTGGTCGCCTTCACCAGGCCCCGCTTCGTGAGCCGCATCGTGATCGGCGAGCGCTCGCACAGCACCTGGCAGTATTCACGGAAGCGCTCCTCGAACTTGTCGTCGTCGACCACTTCGCCCACCAGCCCGAGCGCCAGCGCCTCGTCGCCTTCGACGGTGCGGTTTTCGAGCAGGAAGCGCATCGCCTTCTCGTAGCCGATGGCCTGCGGCAGCGTGTACGTCAGGCCGCCATCCGGCGAACCGCCAATCCGCGGGTAGCCCGCCATCAACCGTGCGCTCCGCTTCATCACGCGGATGTCGGCCGACATTGCAAGCGACAGGCCCGCGCCCACCGCGACACCGTTGATGCCCGCCACGATCGGCTTATCGCAATCGATGCGCGCACCGAGCAGGAAGCGGCTCACCCAGTGCAGGTCGTCGAGGAACTGGTTCTGTGGCGAAAGCGGCGACGCAGGTTCGCCCGGCCCCGTGAGGTCGAGGCCGGCGCAGAACGAGTCGCCCGAGCCGGTGATCGCGATGACCCAGACGTTGTCGTCTTTCGTCGCTTCTTCGATAGCGGTAACGATGCCCCACGCGAGCGCGTCGCTCAGCGCGTTCTTCCGTTCCGGCCGGTTGAGGGTGATGGTTCGAACGTGACCGTCGTCGGTCACCTTCACGAGGTCGGTCAACGCACTCTCCTTCGTGGCCGCGGGCGGCCGTTCGAGTTTGGGGATGGTCGCAGATTGGCCCGCGCCCCGTCGAGACGCAAGCGAACCGCGTTGGGTGTGCCAGGACGCCCTAGAATGCGGGCCCACTCACTGCACAGGGGCTCATTGTGGACCGTTCGTCGTTCTTCACCCGCTTCTCCGCGCGGACAGCGGCCCTCTCCGGCCACCCGCTCACGTTTCTCGCCGCCATCCTGGCCATCGTGCTCTGGGCCGCCTCCGGGCCGCTGTTCGGGTTCAACGACACGTGGCAGCTCGTCATCAACACGGCGACCACGATCGTGACGTTCCTGATGGTGTTCCTGATCCAGAACACGCAGAACCGCGATGGCGTGGCCATCCAGATCAAGCTCGACGAACTGATTCGCTCCACGGAACGCGCGCACAACGCGCTGCTCGACCTGGAAGAGCTGGACGAACGCGACCTGCGCCGCCTGCGGGAGCGCTACGAAGTGCTCGCACGGCTGGCACGCGACGACCTCGCGAGGATGCTCGACCGTGGCGTGGACGACGCCGGGATACGCTGACTACTCCCCGTCTTCGAACGAACGCTCGCCCGCGCGAATCGCCACGCGAAGGCGGTTTTCGGGCGGAGGCAACGGGCACGACCATGCGTCGTTGTAGGCGCAGTAGGGGTTGTACGCGAAGTTGAAGTCGAGCAGCAGCCGGCCGTCCGGCAGTTCCTCCACTTCGAGGTAGCGGCCCGCGCCATACGTCTCGCCGCCCGCGTTCGCATCCTGGAACGGGAGGAAGAGTTCGCCGCTCACCGGGTCGCGGTAGACGGTCAGTTCCGCCGGCTGGCCATCGACCTCGAAGTGCACGCGCGCCCAGCGGAGGAACGGCGCCGTGTCCCCGGTGCTCGTCTGCATCTCCACCATTTCGGGGGACTCGAACACCTCTGGTTCGGCGATCACGGCGAGCGCCGGGTTTTCGTCGTAGTACTTCAGCCCCCGGAACCTGCGGCGTTGCTCCGCCGTCAGCGGCGACCGCGGATCATTCGCGAAGAACTCGTCCTTCGCCCGCCGAAACTCCGACAACTCGGATGTCTCCGCCATCGCTGCATTGTAGCCCCACCGAGTGCGCACTGCCCGGTTGAGTGCTGAGTCTGACGCTCCAAGGCGGAGAACGCCGAAGCACCCACTGAGCACTCGGCACTGAGCACTGAGGTGTGAGCGCGGCGCGAGTGCCGCGCTCACACCTCCAGCCGGCCCGCGATCTCCTTCCCGTCTTCGACGTCGTGCAGGAACGCGAGGAGCGTTTCGGCAAAGGCGTCGGGGCGGTGGTGCGGAACAGTGTGGCCGGCGTCGTGGAAGAGGACGAAGCGGCAGCCGGGGAGTTCCTGCGCGATCACTTCGGAGGCGCTGCGCACCGGGTCTTTCGAGCCGGCACACACGAGCACCGGCATCGTGAGCCGTTCGCTGAGCACGGGCAGCAGGTTCGGCCGTTCGCGGCGCGCGGCTGCCACCCCGAGGAACGCGTCGGCGCTGAGGTTCGCGTACCGGCGGAGAATCGCGGTCCGGAGAAATTCGTCCCTGATGTCGGCGGCGAGGCGCTTGCCCAGCGCTTCGGTGCCAAATTTCGCGACCACGCCCGCCCACTCGTCGATCCGGCGCTCGCGTTCGTAGTAGGCCTCGTCGTAGCGGCTGTCCTCGTACGCGGCGGAGGTATCGGAGGCGACGAGGCAGGCGACGCGCTCCGGCCAGGTTGTCGCGAACTGGAGGGCCACCATCCCGCCGAAGCTCGACCCGACAAGCGCGCAGAGGTCGATCTCGAGGTGGTTGAGTAGCGCCCGGACGTCCTCGGCGAACACTTCGATGGCGTAGGCGGCAGGGTCCTCCGGCGCGGAGCTCTTGCCGTGGCCACGCAGGTCGAGCGCCACGACGCGGTACTCTTCAGCGAGTTCCGGGATGACCTGGGCCCACGACCGCAGGTCCGCGGTGAACCCGTGAAGGAGGAGCACCGCCGGCGATTCGGGATCGCCCCATTCTTCGTAGTAGAGGGACATGTCGTCGGCGAGCGGCAGGTCGGGCATGGCGGGAGTGTACCACCCGCTTCGCTGCCCCTCCGGCCCGCCACGCAGGCACAACAAAGGGCCGCCAGCGATGACGCTGACGGCCCCCGTTACGCGTTCGGCAGCGAACCTACCAGCCGCGGCTCCGGCCGTAGCTGCCCGCCCCCGCGCGGGGCGCCGGGGTGAAGCAGTTGCTGCAATAGACCGGGCGATCGCCACGCGGCTGGAACGGCACACGGGCTTCGTTGCCACAGCTCGCACACGTCGCGCTAAACATCTCGCGCTGCGGGCGCGAATAGCCGCCGCTTTCGCCGCGGCGCGCGCTGCGACAGTCCGGGCAGCGCCTCGGCTCGTTCGTGAACCCCTTCGATGCGTGGAATTCCTGCTCGCCGGCAGTGAACGAGAAGTTCGACCCGCAATCGCTGCAGGTCAGGGTCTTGTCGGTGTAAGGCACTCGACAACCTCCGTAGGAAATCTGGAATCGTCGGTCAATCGAGTGCCAGTAACTACTGAGCCAGGTAACGACAGAACGAGGAAACCTGTTCCACCGTAACACACGCAGAGCGCATAGCAAGGAAAGAATTTCGCCTCCGCTCCGCTCTCCAAGCGCTCCAGGGCGGCTTGCCTGCCCTGGGGCGTGGCCCGGTTCCACTCCTATCCGATCTCTCCGCCAAAGGTCCTACCAGTTTTCCGCCATTCGCTCGTCGTAATGCCGGGTGTTTGATGATGAAATAGACATGGAGGAACGGAAGAGATGGAACGCTACTACATCACACTGGAGCAGGAGCTCCTCACTCGGGAACTCGAGGAGCGCGCACAGCTCTTCCGCGACGAGCCCCGCCGGAAGCGCCCCGGCCTGTTGGCCCGTCTCGTGAAGTGGCTGAAGACGCCGGTGACGGCGCCGCGCGAACCCGTGATGGATCCCTGGCACGCCACGTACATTCGCCCCGCATAGTTTCAGCAAGCGATTCCCCCTCGCTTCCCTGGCAGAGCCCTTCGCCTCCCCCTCGGCGAAGGGCTTTCTGCTGTCCGGCGGCCTTTGCCGACCGGAAGGTCGCGGGCATACTGGTGGGCGATCCGACCGCTGGAGGATGGGGATGGAGTTTCGCGATACACCGGAAGAAGCAGCGTTTCGCGCTGAGGTTCGTGCCTTCCTCGACGCGGAGTTCCCACCGGAGATCGCGAATCGGCCGGTCGAATGGGGCCTCTTCAACGCGAGTGGTACCATCCCCAACCCTCAGATCCGCGAATTCATGCGCGAATGGACCGAGAAGCTGCGCCAGAAGGGCTGGGCGGCGCCCGCATGGCCGAAGGAGTACGGCGGCGGCGGGCTCAAGGTCCGAGAGCAGTTCATCCTCGCCGAAGAGTTCGCGTGGCGGCGCGCCCCGCGGCCGGGCGGCATCGGTCTCGGCTGGGCCGGGCCGACCATCATGACCTACGGCACCGAGGAGCAGAAGGCCGAATACCTCCCGAAGATCATCAGCGGCGAGCACATCTGGTGTCAGCTATTTAGCGAACCCGGCGCCGGCAGCGACCTCGCCAGCCTCCAGACCCGCGCGGTGCGCGACGGCGACGAGTACGTCATCAACGGCCAGAAGATCTGGACGTCGGGCGCGCACCTGGCCCACATGGGCATCCTCATTGCGCGAACCGACCCGGACGCGCCGAAGCACCGCGGCATCAGCTACTTCCTGCTCGATATGAAGACGCCGGGCATCACCATCCGCCCGCTCGTGAACATGCTGAACAGCCACGAGTTCAACGAGGTGTTCCTCGAAGACGTGCGGGTGCCCCGGAGCGCGCTCATCGGCGAGGAGAACCGCGGCTGGTACGTGGCGACCACCACGCTCGACTTCGAACGCAGCGGCATCGGATCGAGCGTGCTCCACAAGCTCATCATCCAGGACATGGTGAAGCACACGAAGGAGCACCCCCTCGTTCGCGCGAACTACCAGGCGAACCCGAACCTGCGCATCGAACTCGCCGAACGGTCGATCGAAGCGCAGGTCGAGGGGCTCATCAGCTACCGCATCATCACCATGCAGGACCGCGGCGAGATCCCGAACCGCGAGGCCTCGATCGCCAAGCTCTTCTCGAGCGAGCTCGACGTCCGCCTCTCGGTGACCGGCATGCGGCTCGCCGGGCTGCACGGACAGGTCAACGATCACGACTACGCCGCGTCGATCGGCGGGCGGCTGCCGCGCTTCTACATGCACGCGACCACCAGCCCCATCGGCGGCGGCACCAGCGAAATTCAACGGAACATCATCGCGATGCGAGGGTTGGGGCTGCCGCGCGGCTAACCCACCCCTCCCGACCCTGTGGAGTGCGATGGCAGCCCCGGCAGCGGGACACGCGCTGCCCGGAAGACTGTCCAACCCGCCGGCGCCCGTTCGGCCGAACGTCGAGTTCCCGCGAGGCGGCGGTGCGGGTGCCGACGGTGTTTCTCGCAAAATGGCTTCCTGTTAACCCGGGAGCGCGCTGGCGCGTTTTCGCTAGTGCAGAAGGCAGCGGGCTGCCTATCCTTCCACAGGAGGTCGGTCGGGCGTAGATAGGGCGCGGCCCAGGGGGCTGGTTTGGCGAAGCCGCCGGTAGGTGAACGGGTACCGGAGTTCGACGAGCGTGCAGTAGTCGAGGCTGCCCGGCAGGGAAGCCAGGACGCTCTCGCCGCCCTCTACGAACACTACTTCCCGAAAGTCTACCGCTACGTTGCGGTTCGCCTCGGCCCGGAAGATGCGGAAGACGTCACAACGGAGATCTTCCTCCGAATCATCGACAACATCCGCAGCTTCACCTGGCGCGGGCTTCCGTTCGGCGCCTGGGTCTTTCGCATCGCGCGCAACGAAGTCGTCTCCCACGTGCGCAAGCAGAAGGTCCGGGCGAACACAACGCAGCTCTACGACTCCATCCAGGACGACGGATTCCGGGAGTTCGAGCGCGTCGAAACGGAGCTCACCGTGGCGCACATCCAGCGAACCGCGGAAGCGCTCCCCGAAGCACAGCGCCAGGTCATCGCACTTCGTTTCGGCGCAGGACTCTCCGTCGCCGAAACCGCGAAGGCGCTGAACAAGACCGAAAACAACGTGAAGGTGCTGCAGCACAAAGCCATCGCAAGGCTTCAGCAGTTGGTGAGGGACCAGTGAGGCGACTCTTCGAACGCGGCGCCGGCCGGGAGGCCGAGATCTTCGCCGAAGCACAGGATCTGCTCGACGACGGGCTGGATCTTGACTTCGTGCTGGATCAGTTCGCCGACGACGCCGACTGGCTCGAGCCGATGCTCCTGCTCACAGAAGAGACGCGGACCGCCGCCGCTTCGCTCGAACCGAGTTACCACTTCGAAGCGTCGCTGAAGGCGAAGTTCCTCGCCGCCGGCGCTGAACTCGCTCGCGAAGAACGCGCCGAACGGGCCCTGCCGGTGCTCGTTCCCGAACCTGCCCCCGGCCCGGCCGCCCGGCTGCGGGCGCTGGCCGCCGGCGTGGGCATGGTCGCTGCATCGCTCGCCCTTGGCGTGCTGACACTCGGCTTTGTGACGGCCGAAGGCGCCGTCCCGGGCGACTGGAACTATTCGCTCAAGCTCGCCCAGGAGCGGCTCGAATACGCCCTCTCGCGCGGCGACAACCGCGTCGATGTGCAGCTCCGGCAAACCGAATCGCGCGTGTACGAACTACAGGCCCAGCTCTCGCAGGGGAAGATCTCGGAATCGTCGCTCGACCGGCTGCAGCGCGAGGCGCGCGAACTCGCGGAACTCGCCACCAAGTACCAGCTCGACGACGTGCAGAAAGCGCGGCTTCGCACCATCGGCGAAACCAGCAACGCGATCCTTTCGGATGTGAGCGAACGCCGGGTGGCGCTTCAGCCCAAGGCCCGCGACACCATCGAGACGGTGAACCACGCTGTCGCGGCCGGCACCGGCGCTCCCGTGACGCCACTCACACCGACGGCGCAGGCGCCTTCGCCCACGCCGGCCGACGAGGCGACCGAACCGGCCGGCACCGAAACGCCCGAACCAGCCGTAACGCCGACGCCGGAGCCAACGGATACCCCGGCGCCGCCCACGGAAGAGCCACCTTCGCCCAGCCCGACGGAAACTGCCACCGAGGTGGAGGCGCAGGGGACCGAGCCGGGCGACGACGGCGACGACGAGGAAACGCCGACCCCCTAACCACCGATTAACCGGCTCGTTGCCCCGGCACGACGCCCGCCATAGCCTCGAATCACTTTCGGAGGTGCCATGTCTCGACGCTGGTTGCTCACTCTGCCACTCGCTGCGGCGCTGGTACTCGGCGCGTGCGGCGACGGCGGCGATGATGACGACGACGCGGGCAGCGACGAGACCGCGGTACCCGCCGCCGAGACCGAGACACCCAGCGGGCCCGGGCTCCCAACACCGACACCCGTCGCGGACACCGGCATCGCTGTCACGGTCATAGGGAACGACCACACGTACCAGCCCACGCTCGCCGAGTTCCGCGAGCTGCCGACCGTCGAAATCGACGCCGGCGGCCCGAAGACCGGCGTGCCGCTCGAGGTCGTCGCGTCGCAGGTGGGCTGGTCGGAATCGACCGTCGTCACCATCCAGGGCCTGACCGCAGACCTGAACCGCGTCGCGCACATCCGCTACCCGCTGGCCGACATCGCCCAGAACACCATCCTCGCTGTCGACGAACAGGGGCACCTGAACCTGTACAGCAGCGTCCTGCCCGAAGAGGACTGGCTCAAGGTTGTCGTCGCCGTCACGCTGACCGAGGGTTAGCAGGCGGCTCCCCTTCCGGCGGCCATCGCCGTATCTCCGCGAGCGCTTCATCGTCGAACAACGCCTCGGCGCGCGCCCATTCCTCGGGCGTTCGCGGCGGGATGCCCTGTGCAATGAGCGCGCGAAGTTCGATCTCCCGCAGCGCCTCCTCTTCGTCCATCGGCGTCGGCCCCAGCGACGCGAGCACCCGCAGCAGGCTCGTGACCACCGCCGCGTCGCGCGCTTCGATCCCACCGGTGAGCGACGCCTCGGCCAGCCACCACGCGAGCCCCCGCAGGTCCCGTGCGCGCAGGATCTCCGGCGGCGGCACGGCACGCGGGCGCCTCTCGCCGGGTTGGGAGACCGGCAGGCCGCGCGCCCGGCGCCACTCGCGATGCGGTTCGTGGTCGCAATCGCGGTAGGGCCAGCGGCATGGTGTCCCCTGCCGGGTCGGGGCTCCGCACTGCTCCGGGTTCATGGTCGAACCGTCGCGCCGTCGCGAGCGAATACGAAGCCCGCGGTGGCGCGGCTAGTCCGCGACGACGGCGAGTTGCGGTTCCGCCTGTTCGAGTTCGGCAGTGCGGCGCGCAGGCAGCCGCTGCGTGAGCGTCGCTCCTCCAAAGGCGGCGACGGCCATGAGGACGAAGGCCAGCGCGAGGCTCCCCGGCAGCCAGCCACCGGCATCGCCGATTGCGACCAACGCGCCCGCCGCGCCCGCGCCGATCGCCGCGGAGAGCGACTCCGAGAGCTTCGTCGAAGCAGTCACCGCACCGACTTCGCTCTCAGCCGCGACCGACAGCAGGATGAGCGAGAACGACGGGTAGGCCATGCCGATGCCGAGCCCGGCCACGCCCCACGTCACCACCGCCCACGCCACCGGCACGGCATCGAACAGCGCGGCCAGCAGTCCCAGCGTGCCGGTGACCAGCAGCGCGAACCCGATGCGCGCGAGCACCCGCGGGTCGTTATGTTTCGCTCGCCGTTCGACCAGCCAGCTCCCTGCCGACCAGCTCAGCGTCGCCGAAGTGACGACGAGCCCCGCGACCACCGTCGACTGGCCCCGCACTTCGGTCAGCATCAGGGGCACGAACGCATCGACGCCGAAGAACGCGAGGTTGAGCGCGCCGACGCCCAGCACCAGCGACGGCAGCCCCCGCGAGGCACGGAACGTTCCATTCGGCAGGAGTTCCCGGAGCGCCGGCACCGCGATCACGGCGCCCGGCACCATCAACAGGACCGCGAGCCACGGTGTCCCTACCGCGGGCCCGCCCAGCACGAGGCCCGCCCCGACGGCGAGTTGGATCGCCCGCGGGATCTTCGATGGGCCGTTCGCTGGCTCCTCCGCGGGCGGGCCGATCCGCCGGAGGTTCGGCAGCGTGAGCAGCGTCGCCGCCCCAACGAGCGGCAGGATCCCGAGGAACACGATGCGCCACGTCAGGTACTCGGCCGCCGCGCCCGCGAGCCCCGGCCCGACGAGCCCCGGCACCACCCATGCAGTCGCGAACAGCGCGAGCATGCGCGGCCGCTCCTCCTCCGGGTAGGCGCGCCCGACCGTGACGTAGGCCACGGGCGGAATGACGCCGGCGCCCAGCCCCTGGACGGTCCGCCCGATCACGAGCACCCACATCGCCGGCGCGAACCCGGCGATCACCAGCCCGGCCGAGAACATGAGGAGGCCCACCGCGTAGGGGCGCGCCGGCCCGTGCCGGTCGGCCTGTTCGCCGGCGAACGCGATGCCCACCAGCGACGCAAGCAGATACGCACTGAACGCGAAGCCGTACAGGGCCACACCGCCGAGGTCATCCTTCACGGCGGGCATGACGGTCGCCGTCCCGAGCGCTTCGAACGCCGCGACGGTGATCATCATGACGAGCCCGATGGTCAGGGGGCGCCGGGCACGCTTATCCGCCAGGAACGACGCCTGCTCCATTCCCTTCAGCATGGCCCGCCGCGCCAGAGAAAGAAACCGACGTTCGCCGGAGGCGCCGTCCCGGCCATTCGCACAGGGCTCCCGGCGGCGTCGCCGCCGAATGTGCGTCCCGCGCGAGTTAACCCCTTTTCGAGACGCCGTATCGCCCCGCCACGCTCGCACCCACGAAACGTTCTCCGCCGGCGAACGTATAGAATGCGGCCATTCCGCGAATTCACGGCACGCCTCCGGTGCTCACGCGCGGCCGTGAACGCACTTGGGAGAACCACATGGACTGGAGAGACAGCCCTTCGGTCGCGGCCTGGCGCGCGGAGGTTCGCGCGTTCCTCGACGAATACCTGGCCGACGAAATCCGCATTACCGGGCGGCGGCAACGCCCGGCGCCGGGCCCTGCGCTCGAACGCTGGCGCAAAGCGCTGGCGGAGCGTGGCTGGATCGCCCCTGCGTGGCCAAAGGAATACGGCGGCGCCGGCCTCACGCCCATCGAGCAGTTCGTCCTGAACGAAGAGTTCGCCGAAGCGTCCGCACCGTCGCTCGGCGGCCTTGGCGTGATGATGCTCGGCCCCACACTCATCGCGCACGGCACCGAGGAGCAGAAGCAGCAGCACCTCCCGCGTATCCTCGACGGCACCGTGCAGTGGTGCCAGGGCTACAGCGAACCCGGTTCCGGCAGCGACCTCGCCAGCCTCCAGACCCGCGCTGTCCGCGATGGCGACGACTTCGTGGTGAACGGCCAGAAAATCTGGACGAGTGGCGCCCACGAGGCCGACTGGATGTTCTGCCTGGTGCGAACCGACCCCGACGCACCGAAGCACCGGGGCATCACCTACCTGCTGATCGATATGAAGACGCCCGGCATCACCGTCCGGCCGCTGGTCAACATGGCCGGCAGCCACGACTTCAACGAAGTCTTCTTCGAAGACGTGCGGGTGCCGGTGACGAACGCGGTCGGCGAGATCAACCGCGGCTGGTACGTGGGCACCACGACGCTCGACTTCGAGCGATCGTCGATCGGGAACGCCGTCGGACAGCAGCAGGCGGTCGAACGCGGCGTGCGGTGGCTCCGCGAACACCGCGACCAGGTCGCCCCTGTGGACTACGCCTCTGCGCGGATGCAGTGGGCCGACCGCTGGATCGAAACGACGGTCGCGCGCCAACTCGCGTATCGCATCATTTCGATGCAGGCGGCCGGTCAGATTCCGAACGCCGAAGCGTCGATCGCGAAGCTGTTCAACACCGAGCTCAGCCAGCGCATCGCCCGCACCGAGCTGAAGATGCTGGGCCCCTGGGGCGGCATCAGCGACGAACGCGCGCCACTGGATGGCCTCGCCGCCCACGGGTACCTGTTCAGCGTCGCGATGACGATCGCCGGCGGCACGAGCGAGATCCAGCGCAACATCATCGCCACCCGCGGCCTCGGCCTCCCCCGCGCCTGACGCCCTCA
>CAZWBW010000078.1:0-13202 GCA_964632355.1 uncultured Anaerolineaceae bacterium
ACGCATGGCCGCCCTCCGGATGATCAGAGGCGGCGGATCCGAGAGAAACGGCAGTACTCAAGTCAGCGCAAACCCGGGAATAAAGTGTCGGCAGTGCGGGAGGCCGCGTATATCAAACGAGTGTAGGCAGCCGTTTTGTACAGGGTCAACACATCTTCCACTTCCGTTTCCGTTATGTGGCGGCGTCTTTCCGGTTGGCGCCATGGGTGAACTTGCGCCCGGGCTTTATGTCGTGGCTACGCCGATCGGCAACCTTGGCGACTTTTCGCCACGGGCGCAGGAGGTGCTGCGCGAGGCCGCGATCGTCGCCGCCGAAGACACGCGAACAACAGCGACGCTGCTCCGGATGGCCGGCAGTACGGCGCGAACGCTGAGTCTTACCGAGCACAACGTGGACGCCCGCATCCCCGAGCTGCTGGCGGCGGCGGAGGGGTCGCCGGTGGCTCTCGTGAGCGATGCGGGCACACCGGTGGTCGCTGACCCCGGGGCGCGGCTGGTCGAGGCAGCGCATGCACAGGGGGTTCGCGTATACGCCATCCCCGGGCCTTCGGCATTGACGGCCGCCATCTCGGTCGCGGGGTTCGAGGGGTCGCCCGTGCAGTTCCTCGGCTTCCTGCCGCGGCCGAAGGGCGAACGCGCGGCGGCACTCGAGCGGGCGGCGGCGAGTGCGCGGGTGCTGGTGTTCTTCGAGAGCCCCAACCGGCTCGCGGCGACGTTGCGGGAGCTCGCTGAGTTGTTCGATGACCCGGAAGCCGTGGTGTGCCGCGAGCTGACCAAGCTCCACGAAGAGGTGGTGCGCGGACGCGCGTCGGACCTTGCGGGGAGATTCGCGAAAACGCGCGGGGAATGCACGGTGGTGGTTCGCGTGCCGGAGCGGCCGGCCGCCGAACTCGACGACGTCCGGGAATACATGGCGGAGATGCAGCGGGCCGGAGCCCGGCGGTCGGCGGCGGCGGCGGAGGCTGCGCGACGATTCGCCGTGCCGAAGGACATCGCGTACGCGATGTGGGACGAGGGCGAGTGACCTTCGGGAGCCGCCCGCGGGGGCACGGCCCGGCGCGTTTTTGAACCTCACGGAATGGGCCCGCAGGTGCGTTCGAGCCGCATCTCTATAGGACACCCTGTGCTAGACTCGGACTAACCCCATTTCCCGCGAGTTTCCCCGTGCCCGACCGGATCCTCGTCTGCGTGGCATGGCCCTATGCCAACTACCTCCTGCACGTCGGCCAGATAGCCGGTGCATACCTCCCGGCCGACATCTTCGCCCGGTACCAGCGCCTGGCTGGCAACGATGTGGTGATGGTGTCGGGTTCGGACTGTCACGGGACGCCCATCACGGTAAGCGCTGATCGCGAGGGCGTGACGCCCCAGGACATCATCGACCGGTACCACCCCAAGATCCTCGAAACGTGGGACCGGCTCGGCATCACCTTCGACCTGTACACGTCGACCCTTACGGAGAACCACTACCAGACGGTGCAGGAAGTGTTCCTGCGGCTGCTCGAAAAGGGCTACCTCGAACGTGGCACCCAGGACCAGCTCTACGACCCGGAAGCTGACCGCTTCCTGCCCGACCGCTACGTCGAAGGAACGTGCCCGGTGTGTGGCTTCACCGAAGCGCGCGGCGACCAGTGCGATAACTGCGGGTCGACGCTAGATGCCATCGACCTCATCAACCCGCGTTCGCGCATGAGCGGTGCGACCCCGGTGGTGCGCCAGTCCGAACACTTCATGCTGAAGCTGACGAAGCTGCAGGAGCCGCTGCGCGAGTGGGTTTCGCAGCAGCAGCACTGGCGGCGCAACGTGCTGAACACGACACTCGGCTGGTTGAACGAAGGCTTGAAAGACCGGGCGATCACACGCGACATCAGCTGGGGTGTGCCGGTCCCGGTCGACGGGTTCGAAGACAAGCGAATCTATGTGTGGTTCGACGCGGTCATCGGGTACCTGTCAGCCACACGCGAGTGGGCGCAGCAGCGCGGCGAACCGGAACTCTGGAAGCAGTACTGGGAGGACCCGGACTGCCGGGCGTACTACTTCATCGGGAAGGACAACATCCCGTTCCACACGATCATCTGGCCCGGGATGCTGATCGGTTACGGCGGCTTGAACCTGCCGTACGACGTCCCGGCGAACCAGTATGTGAACTTCGCCGCGGGGCAGAAGCAGAGCAAGTCGAAGGGCACCGGGACCTGGGTGCTCGACCTGCTGGACCAGTACGCGCCCGACGTCATCCGGTTCTACCTGACGCAGATCATGCCGGAGACGAGCGACTCGGAGTTCCGGGAGGATGAACTGATCCGGGCGAACAACGACGTGCTCATCGCAACGTGGGGCAACCTCGCGAACCGTGTGATCTCGATGATCCACCGGAACTTCGACGGGGTGGTTCCCGAGGTGGCCGAGCTTGCGCCAGAGAGCGCCGCGCTCATCCGCGAAGCGGAAGCAGCGTTCGATACCGTGGGCCGCGAACTAAACGCGTGCCACTTCCGCAACGGGCTGCAGGAGGCGCTCAAGCTCGCGCAGACAGCGAACCGGTACCTCGACGAGCGCGCGCCCTGGAAGGCGGTGAAGACCGACCGCGACCACGCGGCAGAAACGCTTTCGACTGCACTGAACGCAATCAACGCGCTGAAGGTGCTGCTCCACCCGGTGCTGCCGTTCTCGACGTCGCAGCTGCATGAGAACCTGGCACAGCCGGGGACTGTGCTGGAGCAGGGGTGGCGCTACCACCCAGTCGCGCCGGGCACGAAGCTCAACCCACCGAAGCCGCTGTACCAGAAGATCGACGTGACCGAGGGCAGCGCCTCGTCATGAGGTTGTTCGACTCGCACAGCCACCTGCAGGACGCGAAATTCGGCGGCGAAGTAGCGGACGTTATCCAGCGAGCACGGGCGGCCGGGGTCTCGGGGATCCTCGTTTGCGGGTACGACGCGGAGTCGAACCGGCGCGCCGTCGAGATCGCCGCCGAACACGATGGGGTCTACCCGGCCGTTGGCTTCCATCCCGATGTGGCGAAGGATGTGACGCCGGAACTGCTCGACGAACTCGACGCGCTGGCCGGGAGCGAGGCCGTCGTTGCGGTCGGCGAAATCGGCCTCGACTTCCACTGGTACAACTCGCCGGAGGACGAGCAACGGCGGGTGCTCGACGCCCAGCTGGAGATCGCGCTGCGGCACCGGAAGCCGGTGTCGGTCCATTCGCGAAAGGCCGAGCATGCGCTGTTCAACCACCTCGCGCCGTTCGCTGAGCGCGCGCGGGCCGCGGGGTTTGCGCCGGGTGTGATGCACTGCTTCGGCGGCACTGTGGAGCAGGCGCAGCGCTACGCCGAGTTGGGCTTTTCCGTGTCGCTGGCCTGTGTGGTGACGTATCCGAAGAACGACGAAGCGCGCCGCATCGCGGCGGAACTGCCGCTCGAATCGCTGCTGATTGAGACGGACAGCCCGTATCTGCCACCCCAGGGGCGGCGGGGCCAGCGGAACGAGCCCGCGTATGTTATCGCAGCGGCGGAAGCGATCGCGTCAGCGCGCTCCTTGCCAGTTGATGTCGTAGCTGACCAGACTACCCGCAACGCCGAACGGCTATTTCGCGTTGGCGCGTCCGCGCCCGCCGGAGTCGAGTAATGCAGATCGCGCAGCCCCCAACCCTATACGGCCCAGTCGCCGAGGACATGATCCTGGTGGAGGACCTCCTCGAATCGGTGAAGCAGGTGGACCTTCCGCCGCTCCGCCGGATGCTGGAACACGCGCTCGAGGCCCGTGGAAAGCGGCTGCGGCCGGGCCTTGTCCTGCTCTCCGGCACGTTCGGCGACTACAACCTCAACCGGCTGGTGCCGCTTGGCGCCGCGATCGAGCTGCTCCACACGGCTTCGCTCGTGCATGACGACGTGGTGGACGGCGCGACCTCCCGCCGCGGCCGGCCGACGTCGAACGCGATCTTCGACAACGCGCTAACGGTGCTGCTTGGCGACTACATGTTCGCCAACGCGGCGGAGATGGTGACCCGAACGGGAAGCCTGGAGGTGACGCGGCTGTTCGCGCTGGCGCTCATGAAGATGACCAGCGGCGAACTCGACCAGGACGCTGCCGCGTTTGATGTTGGCAAGGACATCCAGAACTACCTGTGGCGGATCGGGGGCAAGACGGCGGCGCTGTTCGCGAATGCAACGGAGGGCGGCGCCATCCTCGCGAAGTGCGAGCCGGACGTCGTCGAGGGCATGCGGACGTACGGCTACAGCCTCGGGATGGCATTCCAGATCGTCGATGACATCCTCGATTTCACCGGCGACGAGGAGCAGATGGGGAAGCCGGTCGGCAGCGACCTCCGGGAAGGCACGATCACACTGCCGGGGCTGCTGCTGCTCGAGCGGTATCCTCGCGACAACCCGATCAAAAAGTTTTTCGCAGCCCGCGGGGCTCGACGCGAGGAGCGCCTGCAGGAAGCCATCGAGATGATCCGGTCGACGGAAGTGCTCGACCTGTCGATGGACATGGCCCGCGACTACATCCGGCGGGCGAACGAGGCGCTCACGGCGGTTGTGCCCGACACGGAGGCGCGGCGAACGATGATCGAGCTCGGGGAGTACGTGCTTACGCGGCGGAGCTAGGGCTCAGTCGCGGTGGCCGCCACGGCCACGGCCGAAGAACCCGAGGAACGGGGACCCGGCGCCGACCAGGAAGCCGAAGTCGTACCAGTTGCCTGAGCGGGCTTCGTTGTAAAAGGGGAAGCGGTCCCACGCGCCGAAGACGTGGGCGATGAGCACGATCCACGCGGTCAGGCCGTTCCAGAAGCCCCAAAGCAGGTCTTCCCACCACACGATGCGCGCTCTCCGTCCCCGTTCGGGAGGCCACTATCCGGGCAGGAAGCGCGGAACGTCAACTCACAACAAAAACCGGGGGCGTCCGGATGAACGCCCCCGGTTTCGTTGCGAGCGCGGTTACTCAGTGAGACCGCGCTTAGGAGTCGCCTGCTTGATGATGCGCCCCTGCTCTTTCATCTGCTTGACTTCGTTGGGCTTGATGGCGTTGCCGTAGGCGTCGGAGAGCTCGCCCTTCCGCGCGAGTTCGCGCATGTCGCGCAGTTCTTCCTGTTCGCCCTTGGTGAGCTGCTTCTTCGGGGGGCGCTTGTTGACTTCGGGGTGCTCGTTCGGGCGTCCGCCGGTCGCGGGCTTCGAAACCTTCTTGCCGAGGTGGTAGTACTTGCCGTCGTCGGGGATGCGGCGCGGGTAGCCATCGCGGAAGGTGAACGCCGCGAACGACGTCGGCATGATGCGCTGCGCGTCCTTGTAGCACTCGGGGCAGGGCACGGGCTCGGATGCTTCGCGCATCGGCCGAAGCTCTTCGAAGATGCCGTTGCAGGGTTCGCAGTAGTATTCGTAGAGGGGCATATCGGGTCGTCTCTCGGATTTGGTTCGCCTATTGTACGTCGCCGGGCGCGCGGGTGGTTTGACCGCGGGAAAGCCTGGCAACTTCGTCGACGTAGCGAACGCTGCGAAGCTCGGCCTCGGCCATGTGGTGCAGTACGTCGGACAGGGTGCTTCGCAGCAGGTGTGCCAGTTCATCGTCGACGCGGAGAGCGGCGAACGCTTCGATTTCGGCGTTGCGGGCGAAGCGGAGAACCTTGATGGCGCGGACGCTGAGCATGCGGCCACCTCCGCTGGCGGCACGGCACTTCGCGCAGACGAGGCCACCGACGGATGGGGAGAGCAGCGTGTCCTCTTCGGGGAGGCGAGAGCCGCAGGACGCGCAGGCGTCGAGTTGCAGGTCGTAGCCCGAGAGCGCGAGGAGCTGCATTTCGAACCAGCGGACGACGTGACCCGGTGCGCCCGCTTCGAGCGCATCGAGCACCGTGAGCACGAGGTCGTAGAGCCCGGGGTTTTCGGCGTGCTCGATGGTGAACCGGTCGACGAGCTCGGCGCAGTAGAGCGCGAGGGCGGTGCGTTCGAGGTCCTCGCGGATGTTGCGGTACGGGTTGATGGTCTCAGCCTGCGTGAACACGTCGAGCGAGCGGCCGCGCGCGAGCATAAGGCGGCTGCGAGTCAACGGTTCGAGGTGGCCCCGCATCCGGCTGCGGGCCTTGCGCACGCCACGGGCGATCGCATCGAACTTTCCTTCGCGGTCGCTGAAGACGGTGAGGATGCTATCGGCTTCCCCGATGTTGCGGCGCCGAAGGATGAGCCCTTCGGTTTTGTAAACGCGGGGCCGGTCGCTCATCGCTCGATGGCCTGGCGTCCTTCGAGTGCGCGGGCAAGGGTGAGGTCGTCGGTGTATTCGAGGTCGGCGCCGCTGGGGAGGCCGCGGGCGAGGCGCGTGACGCGAACCCCGGGAGGAGCGAGGCGGCTGACGTAGGTGGCCGTGGCTTCGCCTTCGAGGCTGGGGTTGGTGGCCATGATGAGCTCGGTCACCTCGCCGGATTCGAGGCGCTTGAGGAGTTCGCGGAGGCGCAGGTGCTCGGGGCCGATGCCATCCATGGGGTTCAGCACCCCGTGCAGGACGTGGTAGCGGCCGCGGAAGCCGCCCGTGCGCTCAATCGCGAGGATATCGAGCGCCTGCTCGACGACGCAGATGACGCTGCCGTCGCGCCTGGGGTCGCTGCAGTACGAGCAGGGGTCGGTCTCGGTGATGTTGCAGCAGACCGAGCAGAACTTGATGCGTTGCTTTACGTCGAGCAGCGCACTCGCGAGGGCCTCAGCCTCGTGGTCGGGTGCACGGAGGACGTGATAGGCGAGCCGCTGCGCCGACTTCGGGCCGATGCCCGGCAGCCGGTGGAACGCCTCGATCAGGCGTGCGATGGGCTCGGGCGTGCCCGCCGTGGGCTCCGCCATCGCGCGTTACCCCAACCCCAGGCCGGGCAGGTTGAGCCCGCCGGTGATTGCGCCGAACGACTTCGCCTGCAGTTCTGTGGCCTTCTCCGAAGCGTCGGAGATGGCGGCCATGATGAGGTCCTGAAGCATCTGCACGTCGTCGGGATCGACCACTTCGGGCTCTATCTCGATGCCCTTGATCTTCTGGTCGCCGGACATCTGGACGCGCACGGCGCCGCCGCCAGCGGAGCCTTCGACGACGCTGTTCTGGAGCTCTTCCTGGGCCTTCGCGAGCATTTCCTGTGCTGCCGCGAGGGCATTCGGGCCGCCGCCCATCCCGGGCGCGCCCGGCATAGCCTGGCGAGCGCCACCAGCACGCCGCAGGTATCGGTTGCGGCCGGAACCTTTTGCCATGTTACGTATCCTTCCCAACGGGAATCGCGCCCATGGCCTTTGCGGCTTCGGCGAGATGGCCGCCGCGCGGGCCGGAGCGCCTGGGCTGTTGCTCGTTTTCGAGGAGCGAGACTTTCAACTTCACGGGCCGGCCGAGCAGGATCTCTGCCTGCTGTTCGACCAGCGTCCGGCAGTCGGTATCGACCTTCTGCATGTGGATCTGGCGGTAGAAGCCGAGTTCGAATTCGTCTTCGTCGATGCGGAGGACGCGGCAGGAATCGTTGAGCCAGGCGCCGAGGCGGATGTTGGCCATGCGGCAGTGCTCGTAGAGGTCGCGCATGAAGCGCTCCTCGCGCGTGAGCTGCTGCTGCTCGGCGCCTTCGGCGCGTGCCTGCTGGCGCGGCTGCCGCGCAGGCCGGCCGGTTGCCTCGGGGGCTGCCTGGACGACAACCTGCTGTACGCCGACGGGCCCCATGATGGCGCTCCCGCACGCGACTTCGAGCGGCACAGGGCTGGCGGGGTCGAGGCGGAAATCTGCCTTCGCGAGCTCGGCGATGGCGGCGAGGACCCGCTGCGTGGCGCCACGGGAAATGGCTTCCTGGGCGAGTTCGGCGTACTGCGTTCCTTCGGCGGCCTTGCCGCGAACGACCTGCGGGAGGATTTCGCGCAGGATATCGATGGTCGAACGGGTGAAGCGCGCGATGTCGATGCCGTCGTCGGCGACCGAGCGAGCGATATCGAGCGCGCCGGCGAGGTCCTCTTCGATCAGCGCGCGGGCGAGGCGTTCGGTGCGGTTGTCGTGGACCAGTCCGAGCGCTTCGAGCACCTGGTCGGTGGTCGGCCGCCCGCCGTAGCGCGCCGCGACCTGCTCGAGCAGGGTGATGGCGTCGCGGAGGCCACCCCGGGACTGGATAGCGATCCGGAGCAAACCGTCCTGCGGGAACTCGAACCCTTCCTGCTCGCAGATGTACTGGAGCCGTCGCACGATGGCGTCGTTGGGCACGCGGCGGAAATCGTGCCGCTGGCAGCGCGAGACGATGGTCTCGGGAACTTCGTGGAGTTCGGTTGTCGCGAGGATGAAGATGGGCGAGAGGTTGCGGCCGTCGGGGCCCCGGTGCACGGGCGGCTCTTCGAGCGTCTTCAGGAGCGCGTTGAAGGCCTCGTCCGTCAGCATGTGCACCTCGTCGAGGAGGTAGACCTTGCGCTGGAGGTCGCTCGGGGCGAAGCCAACCTTCTCGCGGAGTTCGCGGATGTCGTCGATGCCACGGTTGCTCGCCGCGTCCATTTCGACCAGGTCGAGCGCGGTCCCACGGCCGATCGCGACACAGCTGTCGCACTGGCCGCAGGGGTCACCATCGCGGAGATTCGCGCAGTTGACGGCACGCGCAAGGATGCGCGCGGTGGTCGTCTTCCCTGTCCCACGGGGGCCGCTAAACAGGTAGGCGTGCGCGATGTTCTCCGTCTTCAGGGCGTTCCGGAGAGTGGTGACAATGTGGTCCTGTCCGACGACTTCATCGAAGCCGGCTGGGCGGTACTTACCGTAGAGCACGCAAACCTCGGAGCCTGAACGTGGTGCCAGTATAGAACATAGAACAGATGTACGGGCGCGGCGGGTGCCCCGGGCGAATCAGTGGCCGTGCTCGATTTCGCCGAGGTAGTGCTCCTCGCGCGCCCGCATGATCCGCTCGGGTTCACCACCGTCTTCGTGTTCGTACCCACAGAGGTGCAGGATGCCGTGCACCAGCAGGTGGGCGAGTTCGGCGTCGAGCGAGTGCCCGAGTTGCTCGGCCTGGCGCTTCGCGGTTGTCACCGAGATGGCGATATCGCCGAGATACGGCTCCTCATCAGCGCCCTGGACGAACCCATCCGCTTCGTCGGGAAAGCTGAGCACATCGGTCGGTTCGTCGACACCGAGGAAGCGCCGGTTCAGGTCGCGAATCTCGTCGTCGCCGGTGATGAGCACGGAGAGACCGGTGCCGGCGGCGATTGATTCGCCCTCCATGACGCGCTCGGCAAGCGCTTCGAGCGCGGCCAGGTCGACCGGAGGCTCTGGGACGGCGACGTCGAACGCGAGTTCGTAGCCGGGCATGCTCCCAGTCTACTGCCGGGAGAAGATTTCGACCGCGTCCTGGGCGACCGAAATGAGCGGCATCGGAAGGATTCCGAAAATGAGCGTGCCAAGCGTGGCGACACCCAGCGAAAGCCCGATGGTGGGCGTCGTGGGAACGCGCTCGCGGCCTTCGGCGTCGCCGAGGAACATCTGGCGTGCCACGCCGAGGTAGTAGTAGGCGGAGATGACGCTGTTCAGGACGCCGATGATGACGAGCCAGCCGAGGTCGGCGCGAATGCCGGCGTTGAAGATGTACATCTTGCCCCAGAACCCGACTGTCGGCGGGATGCCGGTAAGCGAGACGAGGCAGAAGGCGAGCGCGACCGCAAGGAACGGGGAGCGCTTCCACATACCGGCGTAATCCTTGATCTCGTCGCTGCCGATGCGCTGGGAGATGGCGATGACGGCGACGAACGCACCGAGGTTCGTGAAGGCGTATGCCGCAAGGAACAGCAGGACACCGCTAGCGCCCAGCGTGAACTCCTCGCCGGGTACCGAGATGGCGGCGAGCCCAACGAGGAAGTTGCCGGCCTGTGCGATCGACGAGTAGCCAAGCATGCGCTTGATGTCGGTCTGGACGATGGCGGCGAGGTTGCCGAGGGTCATGGAGACCGCGGCGATGACCGCGAAGATCATCGACCAATCGTCGCTGAGGAAGTCGGCTTCGAAGGCTTCGAAGAAGATGCGGGTGACCACGGCGAAGGCGGCGGCCTTGGAGCCCACCGAGAGGAACGCAGCCACCGGCGTCGGGGCGCCCTGGTAGACGTCGGGCACCCACATCTGGAAGGGGACGACGGCCATCTTGAACCCGAAGCCGGCGATGAGCAGCACCATCGCGAGCACGAGCAGCGCGCGGTTCTCCTCGCCGCTGGCCTGGATTTCGCCAGCGATATCGGTCAGCAGGGTCGTGCCTGTGGCGCCGTAGAGCAGCGCCATGCCATAGAGCAGCAGCGAGGACGCCACGGCCCCGAGCAAGAGGTACTTCAGGCCGGCCTCACTGGAGCGCCGGTCCTTGCCCCAGCCCGCGAGGATGTACTGCGGGATGGAGGAGAGTTCGAGCGAAATGAAGATGGAGATGAGGTCGCGGCTGGCCGAGAGGAACATGAGGCCAGCGCAGACCACCAGCACGAGGGCGTAGTACTCGCCCTGGCCGCGGCCTTCGCGATTCACCCAGTCGACGGAGGCGAGGACCACTGTCGCCGTGATGCCGGCGAAGAGGAAGTAGAAGAAGACGGCGAACTGGTCCATCGACAGTGTGCCGTCGAAGGCCGTTTTGTAGTCGTCGCGGAGAACCCAGCTGAGGGTCCAGGCGGCGGAAGCGGCGAGGCCAATGAGCGCGATGAACGGTTCGATGCGCCGCTGCTGGGGCACGATGGAATCCACAAGCAGCACAACGGCGGCCGCGATGAGAACAGCTAGCTGGGGGCCGACGATGTCGAGGGCGCTCACGCTTCCAACCTTTCGATGATGGGATCAATGGACGGACCAATCATGTCCATCATGAGCGAGGGGTAGACGCCGAGCAGGATGACCAACGCGGCGAGGCCCGCGGTAACGGAGTGCTCCCACCAGTGGCGCTGGTCCGTCAGGTGGTTCCACTCGGCCTTCACGGGGCCGAACGTCACCCGTTGGAGCATCCAGAGGATGTAGCCAGCGGAGAGGACAGCGCCCCAGATGGACATGAGGACGGCCCATTCGTACTTCTGGAACGAACCGAGGAAGACGGTGACTTCGGCGATGAACCCGGCGAGCGCGGGCAGGCCGAGGCTGGCGAAGCCGGCGAACACGAGCCCCGTCGCGATGAGCGGCATCTGGCGGGCGAGGCCGCCAAGGCGCGCGATCTCGCGAGTGTGCGTGCGGTCGTACATCAGGCCGACGCAGACGAAGAGCATGCCGGTGATGACGCCGTGGGCGAGCATCTGGTAAGTGGCGCCCATCATGCTCGTCTTGCCGAGCGCGCCGACGCCGAGGAGCACGAGGCCCATGTGGCTCACGGAGGAGTAGGCGATCAGGCGCTTCAGGTCGGTCTGGCGAAGGGTGACGAACGCACCGTAGAGGACCGAGACGGCGCCGATGCCGGCCATCCAGATGCCGTAGTCCTCCGCCTGCTCGGGCAGGATGGTGACGCACATCCGGATGAGGCCGTAGCCGCCCATCTTGAGGAGCACACCGGCGAGCATCACGGAGACTGCGGTTGGGGCGTCACCGTGCGCGTCGGGGAGCCAGGTATGCACCGGGACGGCGGGGAGCTTCACCGCGAAACCGATGAAGAGCAGCAGGAACACCCAGCCGAGCGGGATGATGGCATCGGTCAGGTTCGAGCGGCCGAGTTCGACGATATCGAAGGTGCCGGCTTCGAACGCGAGAATGAGGATAGCGACGAGCATGAACGCCGAGCCGGCGATGGTGTAGAGGACGAACTTCGTCGCGGAGTACTCCTTCCTGCCTGAGCCGAAGATGGCGATGAGCAGGAACATCGGGAAGAGTTCGAGCTCCCAGAACAGGAAGAAGAGCATGAAGTCCAGCGCCATGAACACGCCGAGGACCGACGTGGCGAGGATCATCAGCATCGAGAAGTAGAGGCGCTGGCGCGTCTCGATACTGAACGAGACAAGGACGGCCGCGACCGTGAGGAAGGTCGTCAGGATGACAAGCGGCATGCTGAGGCCGTCGACGCCGAGGTAGTACTGCAGGTTGAAGGCGCCGATATCGACCCATTCGCGCTTTTCGACGAACTGGAAGCCGCCGTCGTTTTCGAACTGGAGGAAGAGCACGATGGAGAGCGCGAGCGCGGCGAGGGAGCCGAGGAGGGCGATCCACCGAGCGTAGTGTTCCTGGCTCTGCGGGAGCAGACCGCAGAGGACACCGGCCACAGCCGGAAGGAAGAGCAGGATGGAAAGCTCGTAGTCCACGCGCGCCTCCTACAGCGGGTTCGCCGTCCACACGGCGAGCACGATGATGATGACGCCCGCGGCGACGCCGAGGCCGTAGCCCTGGAGCTGACCGCTCTGGACAGGGCGGATGGCCTGGCTGATGCCAGCGCCGAGGCGGCCGACACCGTTCACGATGCCGTCGACGATGTAGCGGTCGATGAGTTCGATCAGGCGGTTCCAGCCGTTCTGGAACACCGTCCGGACCAAGAAGTCTTCGTAGAGCCGGTCGAGGAAGTACTTGTTTTCGAAGATCACAGCGAGCGGTGCGAACGCCATGCGAACGCTGCGCGACGACACCCACTGCTTGTAGTAGATGGCGTAGGCGACGCCAATGCCGGCGACAGCCAGGATAGTCGAGGCGATGGCGATGCCCCATTCGAACGTGCTGCCGTGTGGATGCACCTCGGGGAGCGCGCCTTCGATGAAGTCGCCGAACATGTGGTCGTAGGCGAAGAAGCCAGCGGCAATCGACGGCACGGCGAGGATGAGGAGCGGCAGCGTCATCACCCACGGGGATTCGTGCGGGTGGGCCGGGTCGCCGTGGAAGTGGTTGTCGGGGTCGCTGTGATCGACCGGTTCGCCGCCCTTATAGGTGCCGAAGAACGTGAGGAAGATGGCGCGGAACATGTAGAACGCCGTGAGGAACGCGACGGCCGCGGCGATGTAGAACAGCGCAGGTTCTTCGCGCCAGGCATCGAGCAGGATTTCGTCCTTCGACCAGAAACCGGCGAGCGGGAAAATACCCGCGAGGCTGAGCGAGCCGATGACGAACGTCCAATAGGTGATCGGCATGTAGGACTTGAGGCCGCCCATCTTCCGCATGTCGAAGGTGTTCGTGGCGTGGTTCACCGAGCCGCTGCCGAGGAAGAGCAGGGCCTTGAAGAACGCGTGCGTGAACAGGTGGAAGATAGCGGCGATGTACCCGAACACACCGAGCGCCAGCATCATGTAGCCGAGCTGGGAC
>CAZWBW010000079.1:0-13028 GCA_964632355.1 uncultured Anaerolineaceae bacterium
GTCGGCAAGTACGTCGAGCTGCGCGACGCCTACCTTTCCGTTAAGGAGGCGCTTGTCCACTCGGGCACGCACCACCGCGCCGATGTCGCCATCCGCTGGATCCACGCCGAGGAGCTGGAACGAAAGCCTGCCGCGACCGTGCTCGAGGGGGTCGACGGCATCATTGTCCCGGGCGGGTTCGGCGAACGCGGCTGGGAGGGCAAGCTCGTCGCCGCCCAGTACGCCCGCGAGCAACAGGTGCCGTATCTCGGGCTCTGCCTCGGGATGCAGGTGATGGTCACCGAGTTCGCCCGCAACGTCTGCGGGCTCGAAGGTGCGAACTCGACCGAGTTCGACCCCGATTCGCCGCACCCGGTCATCAGCCTCCTGAGCGAACAGGAAGGTGTGACGAACCTCGGCGGCACGATGCGGCTCGGGGCCTACCCGTGCAAGCTCGAACCGGGGACGCTCGCGGCAGCGGCGTACGGCACCGACGTGATCTCGGAGCGCCACCGCCACCGCTGGGAGTTCAACAACGCCTACCGGGACAAGCTCCAGGCGGCCGGGCTCGTCATCAGCGGCACATCGCCGGATGGGACGCTGGTGGAGATCTGCGAAATCGGCGGCCACCCCTTCATGCTCGGGACGCAGTTCCACCCCGAACTGCAGAGCCGCCCCACCCGCCCCCATCCGCTCTTCCGCGCGCTCGTCGCTGCGGCGAAGGAGTACGCGGGCCCGGGAGTGGCGGCTACGTCGTCGGCCCTCACGGTCGGGACGTAGGACGGCCTTCGGCTATCGGCTCTCGGCTGTCGGCCCTACTAAACCACCTCAAGCCGGGTTCGCTAACAAAGGAAAACACCCGGACTGTGTGCGTCCGGGTGTTGTGAAGCCATTGTCCGTGCGGCGATTAGTGTTCGGCGTGGGCCTGCGCGCTCGGGACCTGGTCGCCGTAGTCGCCTTCCTTCGGGAAGGTATGGCTCTCTTCGATGCTGATGGGGGCGACCCAGTCGGGGTTCTCCGGGAAGCCGCCGACGCGCCGCTTCAGCAGATAGAACGTCCCCAGGATGATGCCGCCCACGACGACAGCAACGAGCGTCCACGCCGCCACCGGCACGACATCGATGCCGTCATCGCCGTTGCCGTCCGCTTCTTGCCAGTGCGCGGTGGATACCGGTTCGTCGATGGGAAGCGTCTCCGCATTGATGGCGGAAACCGCCGCGCCGACTGCAAGGAGTGCCGCCACGGCGAGGAGTGCAAACCGTACGGGGAAGACTTTCATTCCGTATCCAAAGTCTAGAGACCGGCGAGTGGGGGTCAAGTGTTAAGAAATCGTCATCGCTCTTGCGTGGCGACTTAGTGCCTGCTAGAAATCTCGCAGGGCCTGCGCTGGGTGTCGTGTCCGCTCCACACATCCACCGGCCCTATTTCTTTGCCCCGATTTCCGCCTCACGGGCGCGGGGCGCTCCTCCCCGCCCCGGTACACTGCGCCACATGTCGCGCGACGCGGTCCGGCAACTCGAGCTCCATCTCCGCGAAGCCTTCGATGGGACCACGCAGTCGCTGCTCGCGAACCTGAAGCCGGTTCGGACAGAGGAGTGGTGGCGCCCCGCGGCCGGCGGCGCGAGAAGCATCCTCGACATCCTCCAGCACGCTGCGGTCGCGAAGCACCTGTTCGTGGAGCACACGTTCGGCGCGGCGACACGCCGCTATCCCGAGATGCTGGACGTAGCACCCGCCGAGCCACGCGCGCTCATCTCATGGCTGCGCGAGGCGCACGAAAACCTGCTCGGGCAGGTCGCCCGGCTCGACGACGCAGGCCTCAATCGCCCCTGCCTGATGCACTGGGGCGGGCCCACAACGGTGGGGAACGTTGTTCGGCTGGCCGCGCAGCACGACCTCTACCATGCCGGGGAGATCAACCATCTGCGGGCGCTGCTGCAGGGCAACGACGAGCTCGAAGACGGTATGCGGAGGCGAAGTTAGCGCACGTCAAGGGGTTGCCCCTTGTCTGAAGCCAGCCGATACCTGAATATGACAACCATGCGCAGCGCCGCAATTCTTGCGAAGGTGGATGCAAACGCCCCGGACTCACCGGGGCGCGCTCTTCGCCGCGCGTAGCGCTCCCCTCTTTCTTCCCCCTGTTCGACCACTGGCATCGTGATAACGGCGCAGCTTCTCGCGTGGCTGCGCGGGTTCGCCGCAGCGACAGGGATCCCCGCATACCCACACGAACTTCATATCCACGCACACACACGGCGGAGAGGAACCGATGGCCGAGAAGATCTATATCTTTGACACCACCCTGCGCGACGGAGAGCAGTCGGCTGGTGTCGCTTTCACCCCGCAAGAGAAGGTAGAAATCGCGAAGCAGCTCGAACGCCTGGGCGTCGACATCATCGAAGCAGGCTTCCCCTGCTCGACGCCGGGCGACCTGGAGGCGGTCCAGGCGGTCGCGCGCGAAGTGCGCGACACCACCATCTGCGCGCTTGCCCGCGCTGTCCCCGCGGACATCGATACCGCCTGGGAAGCGGTGAAGGACGCGGCCGACCCGCGCATCCACGTCTTCATCAACACCTCCGACATCCAGATCGCGCACCAGCTCCGGAAGGACCGCGAGCAAGTGCTGACGCAGGCGGAAGCGATGGTTCGCCACGCCGCGAAGTACACGTCGAACGTCGAGTTCAGCCCGATGGACGCGACGCGCGCCGACCCGCACTTCATCTTCGAGATCGTGCAGCGGTGCATCGATGCGGGCGCGACCACGATCAACATCCCGGACTCGGTCGGCTACGCGATCCCGGAAGAGCTCGCGATGCTGTTCAAGGCGCTGTTCGAAAACGTGCCGAACATCCACAAGGCGCGCGTGAGCTTCCACGGCCAGAACGACCTCGGCCTCTGCACAGCGAACACGCTGACCGCCATCCAGAACGGCGCCCGCCAGGTCGAAGTGACGGTGAACGGCATCGGTGAGCGCGCCGGGAACACGTCGCTCGAAGAAGTGGTGATGGCGCTGAAGACCCGGAAGGACTTCTTCGGGTTCGAAACCAGCATCAACACCCGCGAGATCTACCGGACGTCGAAGCTGGTCGAGGCGTACTCGGGCATGCCGGTCCAGTGGAACAAGGCGATCGTCGGCAAGAACGCCTTCCGCCACGGTTCGGGCATCCACCAGGACGGCATCCTCAAGCTGCGCGAGACGTGGGAGATCATGGACCCGGCCGAGATCGGCATCCCGCAGGGCACGCAGCTCGTGCTGGGCAAGCTCTCCGGCCGCCACGCCTTCAAGGCGCACATGGAAGAGCTCGGCTACGAACTCACCGACGAGGAGCTGAACCGCGCCTTCGCCGCCTTCAAGGAGCTCGCCGATAAGAAGATGGAGGTGGACGATCGCGACCTCGAAGCGATCGTGTCCGACAACCTCCGCGGCGTGGAGGAGAACGGCTGGCGGCTCGACCTGGTGCAGGTGAGCGCCGGCGACCACACCAGCCCGACGGCCACGCTCCGGCTCATCGACCCCGAGGGCAACATTCGCGTCGATGCGGCGACGGGCACGGGCCCGGTCGATGCGGTGTACCGCGCGGTGAACCGGATCACCGGCATCGAACCGCAGCTCACCGAGTTCAGCGTGAAGAGCGTGACCGAAGGCATCGATGCGCAGGGCGAAGTGACGATTCGCATCGAACACGAAGGCAAGTCGTACATCGGCCGCGCAGCCCACACCGACATCATCGTCTCGAGCGCCCGCGCTTACGTGAGCGCCCTCAACCGGATGCTCGCAAGCCGGCGCCGGGAGGAGGCGCGAGCCGCGAGCAACTAACATCTCGCCGCGCTATACGAGAACGAAAAGGGGGTTGCCTCACAGCAACCCCCTTTCGCGTGGCACCACGCGGCCACCCGCTGCGCGTTATGGCGAACCTGCGCAATGGAGAACGAGCCAGCCCTGGCGCCGGCTTAAGGAACGGAACGCGAGTTCGCGCTCGATGCGGGTGGCCATGAGGTGTTGCTCGATTCCGTACATGGGCCTGTCTCCCCTGTTCGATCGAGCACATCGTCGCGCCCGCCACGCTTCAGCGCGACCTCCGATAGTCCCGTTCCGGTCCAGCCAGTGCGGGAAGGCCCGGGCCTGTCCGGTCGATCGGGGCCGGGTTGCGGTCAGCTGGTCTGCAGGAACTCGACCCAGTTGCCGTCGGGGTCTTCGACCATGCCGATGCGCACGCCGGGACGAATCTCGCGCTCCGGGATCACCACCTTGTAGCCGGCGGCTTCGCACTGGCTCAGCAGTTCGCCGAGGTTCGAAACCGAGATCGTCCAGTAGCGGTAGCCGTACGCACCCTGGATGCCGCCGGGCGGGGCCTTCGCCGGGAGTTCCTTCTCCGGCACCACGAGCTTGATGAGGCTCGTGCCGCACATCAGCCGTTCCATGGTGACACCGCCCGGCATCGGCATCGTCCCGACGTGTTCGAAGCCGAGCGTATCGCGGTAGAACGCGAGCGCCTTCTGCGCGTCGGTGACCACGATGCCGAGGTCGATGGAGTCTTTCGTCAGTTTTGCACCCATTTGCCTGTCCCTTTCTTACGGCGCCAGCTTCCCAAGCGCGAAGGCGGCGCGTTCGACGCTGTAGAAGAGCGCGAGGCCCTGTGCAAGGAGCTCGTCGCGAACGCTATCGAGAAGCTGCCGGTGTTCGTGGTTCGCCGTCTCGGTCGGGCCCATCACCACGGCGACGGGCTTGTCGGTCGCCTTCACGACACCGACCAGCCGGTTGCATGCATGGCGCAGCCGGTCGCCCGCATCGGGGCGGCCGAGGAACCAGTCCTCGCCGATGTTTGCGATGGCGAGGTCGTAGGCGTCGCTCTGCAGCATCAGCTCGAGCAGGCCGTTCGACGAAAGGCCGCTCCCCGCGAGGATCGACTGGTCGACGGGATTGCCCACCCAGTCGGCGAGCATCGGCGCCCGCTCCCGCACGCGCTCGCGGACGCTGTCGGGCAGCGGTGCGACTTCGAAGCCGTTCTCTTCACAGGCGTCGGCCGACTGCACACTGCGGCCGCCACCACCACCGACGACAGCGATGCGGCGTCCCTTAGGACGGGGCAGCCGCGCAGCTGCGACCATAAGGTCGAGGAGTTGCTCCTGGTTGCGGGCTTCGATGGCGCCTGCCTGCCGGATGACGGTCGACCAGAGGTCCGCGGAGCCAGCCAGCGCGGCGGTGTGCGACGCGGCCGACCGCGCGCCAGCCTGCGTGCGGCCCGCCTTGTGGATGATCACCGGCTTCTTCGCAGCCGCGGCCCGCAGGCCTTCGAAGAAGCCGCGGCCATCGGGCACGCCCTCGACGTAGGCACCGATGACCAGCGTTTCGTCGTCGTCGGCGAGCCAGCGCAGCATCTCCCCGGGCGTGATGTCGAGGCCGTTGCCGTAGTTTGCGACTTTGCCGAACGCGAGCCCACGAGCGTTCCCGCGCACGATAACTTCGACCGCATTGTTGCCGCTCTGGCTGAGGAAGGCGACGCCTCCGGCGTCCTGCGGCAGGTCCGGGCGGAACGCGATGCCGCCGGCGGGGTGGTACACACCCATCCCATTCGGGCCGAGGATACTGACGCCGCCGGCTCTTGCCTTCGCATGCACTTCGCGCTCGAGCTGGGCGGCGGCTTCGTCGCCGGTTTCGCTGAAACGGGCCGTGAACAGGTGCAGGAACGGTACGCGCTTCTCGGCGCACTGTTCGACGAGGTCGAGCACGGCGCTCGCGGGCACGCAGGAGATTACGAGATCGACGTCGCCCGGCACTTCCCGCAGCGCGGGGTAGGCCTTGAACCCCGCGACCTCGTCGGCCCTCGGGTTAATCGGATAGACGGGCCCTTCGAAGCCGAACACGCGCAACGACCGGACGTAATCGTGGCCGGGGCTATCGACGTTGGTCGAGGCGCCAGCGACTGCAACGGAACGCGGACGGAAGAGGCGGGTCAGGTCACGGGTCGAATCAGACACGCGCCGATTCTACGCGAGGCGCTGGTTTGGAGCAGCGAGCTTCGCTTCCACCTCGGCGATGGCTGCGGCGAGGTCGTCGACGTGGCGCTCCTGCGGTTCGCCGCCGCGGAGGAATACAAACGTGCAGCGGGCGACCGGCCGGCCAAGCCGCGCCGCGAGGTTCCGGAGAGCCAGCGCGTACGCCGCACCCTGCAGACGGTAGCGCTCCATCGCTGCGTCGATTTCGGCGTCGGATACCACCCGGTCGGTCTTGTAGTCGACGACGACCAGCCCCTCCGGCGTGTCGTACAGGAGGTCGATGAAGCCCTCGACCACGGCGCCGCCAGCGGGTGCTCCGACGTAGACCTCGCGCCAGTAGCGGCCCCGCACCGCCTCGCGAACCGAGGGCGCCCGGAGCGCCGCCGCGGCCAGCTGGGCGACCTCCTCCGCGGCCCAGGGGATGCCCTCGGCGGCAGCCTGCGCGCGGGCAGCCGCTTCGAGCCCTTCGCCCGTGGCGATGTCGATGGCCTGCAACGTCGCGTGGACTGCGCGCCCGATGTTGGTCGCAGCCCGGCCAGCTCGCCACGTGCGGTCCGGGTCGTCTTCGGGTTCGCCGGTCCGTGCGATTTCGGTCGCAGCGTGCGCGGACGAACCGGCCGCGCGGGCGATGAGCGCCTGCCGCTGTTCGAACCAGGTCTGCTCGTCGAGGCCGTCGTCGGCGGGTAGTTCGCCGGCCGAGCCCGCCTCGCGGCTCTCGATGGGGACGGCTGGAAGTTCGCGCCACGTCCCGGGGATCTCCTGGCAGACGCGCCAGAGGAGTTCAGCGGGTGTTCGGGCATCCAGCAGGCTCGCGGGCTCCCTGGCGGGAGGCGTGTGGAAGAGGCTCACGAGCAGGTGGTCGCGGGCCCGCGTGGCACCGACGTACAGCAGCCGCAGCTTTTCGTAGCCGCTGTACACCTTCTCCTCGGCGGCCAGTTGCTCGTACCTTTCGGAACGGAACAGCGGCATGTCGCGCGACCCGATGCGCACCTCGGGCCGCCCTTCGCGCGGCCAGGCCAGTCGGCTGCGAATCCCCTGGTCCCCCACGTTGAGCCCGGCGAGCACCACGATGGGGAACTCGAGCCCCTTCGCCGCATGGATGGTCATGATGCGGACCGCATCGTCGTCGTCCTGGGCCACCACCGTGTCGGTGACCATCACGTCCTCGTCGTCTTGCTGGCGCAGCCACTCGACGAACTCCCGCAGGGTTGTGCCCCCGCCGTCGGCGAACGCACGGGCCTGGTCGAGCACGAACCGGAGCCGCTGCCAGCGCTCCCGCGGCCGCCGGTACGCGTACGCGACTTCGAACAGTTGCTGCTCGCGAATGACGGTTTCGACCAGCTGGTTGAGCCCGAGCCACCAGCGCCGTTCGTGCAGGCTGCGAAGGGCGGCCATGGCCGCGGCCACCGGGTGGTCCGCCGGGACCGAGGCTGGAGCCTCCTGCAGGTAGTCCCAGCGCCCGCCGGCCCGGTACCACTCGTACAGTTCGTCGTCTCGGCAGGCGAAGGCGGGCGAACGCAGGGCTGCGACCAGCGACACCTGGTCCGTGGGGTCGTCGATGGCGGCGAGGATGTTCGTGAGATCGCGAACCTCCTGCGTGCGATAGAGCAGCGACCGGCTGACGATGCGGTAGGGCACGCCCTGCGCTTCGAGTTCGCGTTCGAGCCACGGGAGCGCCGTCCGCGCGGGCAGGAGCACCGCGATGTCCTGGTAGCGCGCCTCGTGGTGAGCGCCCGTTGCGCGGTCGGCCACCATCCAGCCCTGCTCCTTCACGGTCCGGATGGCGCGAACGATCTCCTCCGCCTCGGCGCGGCGCAGTTCGTTCACCTTGTCGAGGTCTGGGCGCGGCCCGCCGAGAATCACGACGGGGAGCGCCGCGCTCACGTCCTGCCGCCACGACTGCAGCGGGACGTACCGGGGCTGTGCGTCGCCGTCCCCTTCGGCGATGACCTGCTCGAACACGGCGTTCACCCACTCGACGATGCGGCGGACCGTGCGGAAGTTCTGCGAGAGCACAACATCTTTGGCGCCAAGCGTGTCGCGGGCGCGCGTATACAGGGCGATGTCGGCGCCGCGGAACCGGTAGATCGCCTGCTTCGGGTCGCCGACGAAGAAGAGCCTCCCGGGCGCGATGGGCAGTTCGTGCCATGGGCGGTCGCCGACCTCGTGCTCGTCCGTCGCGAGCAGCGCCGCGATTTCGAGCTGGATGGGGTCGGTGTCCTGGAACTCGTCGATGAGCAGCGCCCGGTAGCGTGCGGCCACAGCGCGGCGCACGTCTCCGTTGCTGCGAAGGAGGTCGCGAGCGAGCACGAGCAGGTCGTGGAACTCCAGCATCCCGCGAACCCGGCGCTCGGCAGCGTAGTCGAGCACGAACCGGCGCAGCCGTTCGAGGATAGGCATGAGGAGCGAGGTGCGGTAGGCCACGAGGCAGTTTTTGACCTCCTCGCCGACGGCTCTCATCGCTTCGCGTACTTGCCGGGGATCGGCGTTCCAGTTCTTCTTGCCCCCGGCGTTGCCAGGCCTTGGAGATTCGAAGGCGTTGAGTTCGGCGAGCCGCTCGTCGTCCGTCGTTGCCTCGCGGAGCCGCTTCCCGAAGCACTGGACCTTCTCAACGTGTTCTCTGAGCTTGTCGTCCTCGCTTGAGCACCTGTAGGAGTTGAGCTCATCCAGCGCAGCGAAGAGCCCGTCGAGTTCCAGCTTCGGACCGCCCGCGGGGAAGGCCACGTCTTCGAGGCGGTCCCAGCGCTGGTGCAGTTCGAGCGCGATCTCGCGCAGGCGCGGTACGCTAAGCCCGGCCTCGAGCGCCTGCACGATCGGCAGGCCGTGGCTCTCGTCGCTCAGCAGTTCGTCGAGCAGGTTGCGCCAGTGCTCGTCGAACTGGATGCGTGCCCGCACCTCGTCGAGGATTTCGATGCGCGGCGGCAGCCCGGCTTCGAGCGGGTAGAGCGCAAGGATGCGCTGCGCAAAGCTGTGCAGCGTCGAAATCGACGCACTGTCGATCTGCCGAATGGCCTTCGCATAGTAGTCAACCGGCTCCGTACCCTCCCGAACGGCCTTTTCGAGTTCGCTGCGAATGCGATCACGGAGTTCGGCGGCCGCGGCTTCGGTGAACGTGATCGCGGCGATCTGCTGGAGTTCGTACCCGGCGCCGACGAGCCCAACGATGCGCGTGACGAGCGAACTGGTCTTGCCCGTGCCCGCACCTGCCTCGACAAAGAGCGTTTCGTCGAAGCTGGTCGCAATACGGTCGCGGGCGGCCTGGTCGGCGGGGCGCATCATGCCTGCCCTCCCTTCAGTTCGTGCAGCGGCCGGAGCACCGGATCGCCGGCCTTGCGCTCCCACGCGCGGTGCCGGTCGGATGCGCAGAGCCGGTCGTAGGGGCAGTACATGCAGTTCTTGAAGCTGTCGCGGTCCACCTCGCCCGAGCGCGCCGGGAAGAGCCCGTGCTCGATGCCGTGAAGGATCAGCGAAAGGTCGCGGGTGAACTGCTCGTGTGCGTCGCCGTCGTACGCGTAGCCACACGGCTCCTGCATGGCGGCGTCTTCGTCGACAAACCAGTAGTACGCCTCGACCGGTGTCGAGCCGCCACCGAACTCGCGGCGCGCCGCGAGCGCGTACACAGGAAGCTGGAGCCGCTCGCCGAAATCGGTACGGGTCTCGGGATCCCTGACCTTCTTGTACTTGTCGCCCTTTCCGCTTTTGTAGTCATACACCGCGATCGAGCCATCGTCGCCGCGGTCGATACGGTCGATGCGGCCCCGGAACGCCACGCGACGGCCGCCTGGTAGTTCGACGACGAGCGGGCCGGGATCATCGGGCGCGATGCCGAACGAGAACTCGGCGCGAGCGAATCGGAGCTGGTTCTCCGCGCGCCGTTCGGCTTCGCGGCCGAGGAAGGCCTGGAGGCTGCGGTGGATGCGTTCCCGTTCGGCGTGCCAGAGAAGCGGCTTCCCGACGATCCCGCGCCGCTCCGCGGCGTCGCAGGCATCGTCCACCAGTTTGCGAAGCCGCTCCCGGTCGCCATCCTGCCATTTCGCGCCGGGTTCGCGCGGACCCGCTTCGGCGAAGAACCGTTCGAGGACGTCGTGCATCAGGTTCCCGCGGTCGAGCGCTGAGATGGTGAGCTCCTCCTCCGGCCGCTCGAATTCCTCGACGCGGAGGACCGTCCCGAGGAAATAGCGCATCGGGCAGGTTGCCCAGTTTTCGAGGCTCGTCGGGGATGCTGGGCGATGCGGTGACGGCGCAAGGCCTTCGCGCGCACCGATAACGCCATCCCACGCGGAGTAGCGGTCGCTAAGCCGCGCGCGTATAGCGTCGAGCCCGGCAGCGAGCCGCGGGTGTTCCGCCAACACCTGCCGGTGCCGCGGGTCGCGCGCGGGGAGGTGGAGCCGCCGCATGCGCCGCTCTTGCGCGGTGGCCGGCACCGCCGATTCCAGCACGCCCGCCCGGAACGAGGGGATCTTCGTGAACCACGCGCTGTCCGTCAGTTTGGCGAACTCGGACGTGTCGATGGAGCGGCCAGCCAGCAGCGTCGCGGCCTCGGTCAACCAGCGCGACGGGAGGAGCTCCCGCTGGCCGCGCAGGTTCGCCTGCGGGTAGAGCAGGATGCGCTCGGGCGCGGACGCCAGCGCGGCCAGGTAGTCGCGGCGCTGTTCGTGCGGCCGCAACCGCGGATCGATGTTCGCCGCCTCGCGCTCGCGGTCGGGAAGGAGCGGGTCTTCGTGACCCCGCACCGGGAGCCGCCCTTCGACCATGCCGAGCACGTACACGCGGTCGAGCCGCATTCCCGCGGCGGTGCCGAGGTTGCCCACGAACACGCCCTGCCCGAAGGCGCCGGCGCGCCCGGCAGGCACGGCCAACAGGGATTCGAGCGCCTGCCGGAGCAGTGCCGGTGTCGCTTCGCGCTCGAACGAAGCGAGCGCCCGGAGCCCCTCGATGATCTGCTCGACCTGTCCCGCGGCTTCGCGTTCCGACTCGTCGTCCCAGTCGAGTTCGTCGGGGCGGCCGAGATAGTGCCGCTGGAGTTCGAGGGCCCAGTCGGCCAGCTCGGTCCATGTGCGGCGCGGTCCGGGATTCAGCCGCCGAACCAGGCCATCCATAAAGTCCACCAGGTCGCGGGCAAGCTTCGCGTCGGTTTCGAAGCGGCTTGCGAGGCTGTCCCGTCCGTCCCGGCGCGCATGCTCCTGCTCCTTCTTGGCGTCATCCACGAAGTTGTTCAGCCGGTCGCGCCACTGGCGCGCGCCGCCGGAAATGCCCGCCTTCCGCGAGATCTCGTCCCAGCGCGTCACCGGCGGTTCGTCGCCCGGGCACACCGGCGCGGACGAGAGCCAGTTCATGACGTCGGCGCGGCGAAAGTCATGCTGTGGGAGCGCGAGGAGCCGCAGGATGTGGCGGCCCGCGATCGTGTCGGCAAGCGTGCGCGGCGATGGGCCATGCGCCGGGATCCCCGCGGCGGCGAGCTGCTCGTGGACGACGCGGCCGTACGGCTCGGCCTGCGGGTAGAGGACCGCGGTGCGCGCGAACGAACCCTGCTCGCCCGCGCGCGCCAGCAGGTCGCGGATGACCCAGCGCACCTCCTCTTCGATGTCCGGCGCGGAAACGATGCGGTTCGCGCGCGGCACAACCGGGTCCTGCAGCGGAAGCGTAGCCCCGAGCATCTGCGCAACCCGGATGGCCTCCGCATCGGCGTCGGGATCGCCGGTAACGCCGAGAATGACGGACGCCTGACCGCGCTCACCCAGTGCCGCCACGACCCGCGCTTCCGATGGCGTGAGCCGCCGTGGGAGGTAGACGACGAGGTGGCCGATATCGCGGAGCGCCGCGAGGCCGCCGCCGGCGCTGATGGCGGTGGCGGCGGCCTCCGCGGCATCGGTGTGGTCGTAGAACGCGCGGGTGGCGTCGCGGTAGCCGCGAAACAGCGCCACCACCGACGCCGCCCGCGGGGATTGCCGGGACAGCGCATCGAGCGTCTCGCCGGGGAGTTCGCGAAGGTCGGTGAAGGTGGCGACGAGCGCCTGCTGCGTACCGGGATGGTCCGTGACCGGCGCGAACACGCCGGGAACTTCGTCGAGCGCACGGCGAATCGCCTCGCCCTGGAGCGCCGGCGTGAGCGGCGTTCGGCCGGCGGCGGCCAGTACCGGCGCGCCGAGCAGTTCGACCACCCGGGCGAGCACCTGGAACCGCACGTTTACGAGACCTTCGCGTGCGAGTTCGCGGCGCAGCGAGAGCCCCACATAGTTCGAGGCCACCGCCACGGTCACGGGCGCGAACGGGTCGGCGGACTGCACCGCGGCGAGGCGTTCGCGGAGTGCATCGAACGCGGACTGGCCGAACGGGACTGGCTGGACGAGGGTCATGTCGCGCTCCACCGCGGCATGCTACGGCATGACGGCGCTCAGGTCCGGACCAGTGAACCACATTCCCGCGTCATCTCCTGTCGTCCGGTGACACGACCTGACCGCATGGCCGCGACGGTGCGCGCGGCGCTTGGGGTCACCTGCACCAGGCTGAACGGCCCTGGGAGATCGATTTCGGGTGGGAGAGTACCGTGCCCGGGACACAATCCTCCCTCTGTCCGCGCAACGGCGGAGGGAGGGAGGATTTGAGGGCGGCCGCGCCCCCTGGCCGCCCTCAAGCGGCGTTGCCGCCGCCTTGCAGCGCCCGGCGCAGGCGGTTCACGCGCTTCACCGCCTCGCGCACGGCGTAATCGGCCCGGTCGCCGCCAGTCGGGCCGGGGTTCAACTGCGTCGCCACGAGGATCGCATCGAGCGCCTCGACCACCTCGGCCAGGAGCTTCCGCATCTCCTCGTCGTCCATGCCGGGAGTCTGACGCCGATCATCGCCGAAGAACAGACCCAATTTGGTTGCGGAACGGTGAATTGTTGGGTGACTTAGGTTGCGCGGACGACTATGGCCACCATCTGCATCGCCGTTTCGAATTCGCGATCGAGACTTCCGCAGCGGCGCTCGTAGATTTCCGCAGCGCGGGGCACCGCAACGGCGAGCACATCGTCCGGGATTTCCCACGTGGCCGAATGCACGCGGTTCGCCAG
>CAZWBW010000080.1:0-13015 GCA_964632355.1 uncultured Anaerolineaceae bacterium
ATCTCGGTTGTGCCACCGGCAATCGTCGCGCTGACCGCCTGCATGTAGCCCATGGAGGCGCGGTTCCGGATGTTGCCGTGCATCCCGTAGAGGTGCATCGACAGGTTCGCGATCCGCTGCTGCAGCTCGCTCGTGAAGAGCTTGGTCATGCTCGCTTCGTGGTTCGGGATGAGGCCGTTCGCCTGCATGCTCACCACGCGGTAGCTGAGCATCTTCGCGACTTCCGCCTCAATCCAGCGGTCCGCGAACTCCAGCCGCGTATTCGGGTTGTTCTTGAACGTTGCGGGACCCTGCTGTGTCTGCCGAATCAGGGATTCGAGCTGCTTGCGGATGCCCACCGCGCTGCCGATGGAGCTCCGCTCGAAGTCGAGCGTCGTTGTACCGACGTACCAGCCGCGGTTCTCCTCGCCCACCCGGTTCTTCACCGGCACGCGCACGTCTTCGAAGAACACCTCATTAAACGTCTGGGTGCCGGCCATCGTGGTGAGCGGCCGAACGGTGATGCCCGGGCTCTTCATATCGACGAGCAGGTAGGTGATGCCGCGGTGCTTCGGCGCATCCGGGTCTGTGCGCACCAGCATGTACATCCAGTCGGCGAACTGGGCGCCCGTCGTCCAGATCTTCTGGCCGTTGATGACGTAGTCGTCGCCGTCGCGCACTGCCCGCGTCTGCAGCGCCGCGAGGTCGGAGCCTGCACCCGGCTCGCTGTAGCCCTGGCACCACAGCACCTCGCCCTTCAGGATGCGGGGCAGGTGCTCGGCCTTCTGCTCTTCGGTGCCGTGCTCGATGAGGGTCGGCCCGATCATCATGACGCCGAAGCCGCCGACGTTCGCAGGCACACCCGCCTCGGCGAACTCCTCGTTCAGGATGAACTGCTCGATGACGCTCATGTCGGCGCCGCCGTACTTCTTCGGCCACGCCGGGGCAATCCAGCCCTTGGCCGCCACCTTGTCGCGCCAGGCCTTCACGGCACCCATGCGGGCGAATAGACCGCCCTCGCCACCACCCGACTCGAAGAGCTCCTTCGGCGCTTCGTTCTTGATGAACTCGCGGATTTCCTGTCGCCAGGCCGCCTCGCGCTCGTTATCGCCGAGGTTGATTGCCATAGCTACTCCTAGTCTGTGCTAAACGTGCGAACGCATTGTGGGCGACCCAATTCTTCGCGGCAAGGACCAGTCTCAGCTATTCGCGAAAAAACCCCTGTCAAAGTTTGCCTCAAGCGAAGCATTCACCACCGTCGTTCCTGTTATCGAAGATTTCTTCATTCCACCCCCTACCCGCCCTCGGCCGCTAGTGATAGTCTTCACAAGTAGGAAAGCAAGAGCGTCCGGCCTGTCCCTCCCTGACTCGCTCTGCTTCCCAACTCGCCCTAACCGGACGCTCTGCACGAGCCGGCCTCCCCCCACGGAGCCGGCTCTTCCTCTTCCTGGGCCTCCTCATGGTGCAGGGGGCGGGATACAGGTGACGGCGGCGTGAGCGTGACGCACCAGTCGCCTCGGATGAGCTCGTCGGTCTCCCCGTGGAAGACCCGCACTTCGAGCCCCTTCAGTGCAGCCATGGAACCCTGCATAGTTGTCGAAATCTGGCCCGTGCCGATGTTGGCATGTGCACCCATCAGCGCTCCGTTTCGGATAACAAGCACACGACAAACAATGGCGTAGCCCCTCGAAGTTGGTGGGGGAGGGCGCGCATTGGCCGAGGAAGCGGCACAATGCCCCTGAGCGCCTCATGCACGACGCCGAGGAACACCAGCCAAAGGAGCCAGGGCGACAGCCCCTCGAGACCGTGGAACCGGAATCTCCGGTTGCCCCGAGCCGCGAGCGGCCGAGCGAGCGGGAGGAGCGCCGTGCCGAACACCGCGCACGCCGCCAGCGCTTTCCTCACTGGCCGCGCATGCGACCTGTCCGCTGGCTGCGGCGTGCCCTCCTGAGCGGCCTCATCTTCCCGATGCTGCGAATCGGCTACAGCCTCGAAGTCCGCGGACGTGCGAACTTTCGCGCTGTCGACGGCCCCTGTCTGGTCATCAGCAACCACAACATGCACCTCGACCAGGCGATGCTCATGATGGCGATGCCCTCCGACTTCAGGCAGCGCCTCGCCATCGCGGCTGCCGCAACCGATATCTTTGGGAACCGCATCCGCGGGTTCTTCTCGGCGCTGCTCGGGAATGCCTTTCCCTTCGCGACCCGTGGCAGTGGCATCCGCGAAAGCCTCGAAAACGTCGGCCGTATGCTCGACGACGGCTGGAACGTGCTCATCTTTCCCGAGGGGCGCCTGACGGTGATTGGCCCGATGAAGCCCTTTAAGAGCGGCATCGGCTTCCTTGCGCGCGAAACCGGCGTTCCCGTGCTTCCTATCCGCATCGACGTCCTGCGGCCCGGCTTCTACGAAGGCAAGTGGCTGCCGCACCCGCGGGCGCGCGTGCGCGTCTGCGTCGGTAAACCCGTTCGCATCGAACCCGGGACCAGTTATTCCGATGCCACCGCCCGACTCGAGCAGGCCGTCCGAGAGGCGTAGCGATGACTCCGCCCTCCTCCGAGCCCATCCGCTTCGTCGACATCCTCACCACGGCGTCTGCAGTGGCGAACTACCTCGGTCAGCCAACCATTCGTGCGCACCACCTGCTCGAAGCCATCGCCATCCTTCGCGACGAAAAGACCATGGAGGACCTCGGGCGTCCGGTCTCGCCCTTCCTTCGCGGGGCGCTCGGCCCCCAGGGCGACGCCGAACCGCCTGTTCGCGAGCTGGCCCAGCGCTGGTTCGCGCAACTCGGGTCGGATATCGATGCCCACATCGGCGGCAGCGACCTCGACACCTTCATCGCCGAAGTTCGAGCGCTTGCGGACGCCGAATGACTGCTACTTCGAGCAGAGCCGCAGAACCACTTCGTACAGGATTTGCATCCCGAGCTTCAGGTTCTCGACGCTGATTCGCTCGTTGTGCCCGTGCACGCCTGCGAGTTCCTCCGGCCGCACGAGGCACGGCACGAAACCGTAGGCTGGCACGCCCCGCGCGCGGTAGATCCGCGAATCCGTGAAGCCGCTCGTGAGCTCCGGCGCCAGGTGCGCACCTTCGACCAGTTCCGTAACCACATCGCGGACGACGGCAAGGAACTCGCCATCCAGCGGTGATTCGGCGCCGTGGAAGCGGTTCAGGACTTCCACCTGCACGCGGTCGTCTGCCACCACCTTTCGCAGCTCGTCCAGGAACGCGTCCACGTCGACGTCCGGCAACAACCGGCAGTCCAACGTCGCGCTGGCTTCCGCCGGGATGACGTTCACCTTGATGCCGGTCTGGATCGTCGTGAGCGAAATGGTGTTCGCGAGCCGCGCACGAACGGCCGGGCTCCGCTCTGCCGCCGCGAGGAGGACTTTGTCGTCTCCACTTTCGAAGACCCCTGCGCGAGCCAGCGCCTCGAGGTGCGTCCGCATCACGGGCGTGATTCGCAGGTCCTGCTTCCATTCCGCTACACGGGCGAGCGCCCGTACGAGGTGTTCGGCGCAGTTGTCCCCGTGCGGGACGGAACCGTGCCCCGGCCGCCCGCGGACCGTAAGCCGAACCCATACCGGCACCTTCTCGGTCGGCGCTACCTGGAACACCGGGACGTCGTTATTCCCGATGCCCGTCAGCCCGTACGCGCCCTCATTAATGACCAGGTCCGCGTGCAGCCAGTCCGGGCGCTCCCGCTCGAGCCAGCCCACGCCGTACTCGCTGCCCGCCTCTTCGTCCGCCGCCGCAAGGAACGCAACGCCGCGCTGCATCGGTACACCCTCGCGCTTCAGCAGGAGCAGGGTCATCAGTTCGATGATTCCCATGCCCTTCATGTCGAGCGCACCGCGACCCCAGACCACGCCGTCGATCAACTCGCCGGCGAACGGGTCGACGTCCCAGAATTGGCGCTCGACAGGCACCACGTCCGTGTGGTTCAGCAGGCAGATTCGCCGCTCAGCAGGTCCGATGGCCGCGAAGAGGTTCGAACGCCCGGGCGCCGATTCCGCTATCTCGAACGGGATGCCTTCCGCTTCGAGAATGCCCGCGAGGAAGGCGACGGCTTTCGCTTCGTTGCCCGGCGGGTTCGATGTGTCGATCCGGATGTACTCTCGCAGCAGCGAAACGGCTTCACCTGTCGCGGCGTCCCAATCGATTCCCTGGCTCACGGCGCCCCTCCTCCGCGGTTCGGGAGTCTACCATCCCCGCCGCGGGTAGTCGCTGATTGTCGCAGGCGCATTCGGCCCGGATAGTCCGGGCGATGGACCTGCTTCCCTCGATAATTGCGGGCGCTGCAGGCCTGGCGGTCGGCTGGACGCTCGGGGGTTACCAACATCTGCTCTACCGCCAGCCGGAGTACCGAGCGCGTCCCGCGCAGGGACGCCGGTTGCTCGCGCTGCGGCTGTTCCTGGGCGCCGCGATGGGCGTCACCGGGGCGGTCGCGCTCCGCCCGGGCCACTACGAGACCGGTCCGGCGCTCCTCGCGCTGGGGTTCGCGTGGGTCCTCTGCGTGCTCTCGAGCACCGACCTCGAACGCCGCATTATCCCGAACCGCCTCACCTATCCCGCGATCGCTGCTGCGGCGCTCCTCGCGTGGGCGTGGCCCGATCGGTCCCTCGGCGCCTCCCTGGCCGGCGGCAGCATCGGCCTCGTGGTCGGAGCGGCGCTGTTCGCCGTAGGCGTGTTCTTCGCTCGCGGCGGTGCCTTCGGCCTCGGCGACGTCAAGCTCATGCTCCTGTCCGGCCTCCTTGTCGGTTGGCCCGGCGTGCTGAACGCCGTGCTCATCGGCGTGGTCGCCGCCGGCCTGCCGGGGCTCGTCCTGACGCTCGCTGGCCGCGGGAAGATGTACTTCGCGTACGGGCCCTATCTGTCGCTGGGCGCGCTCCTGGTCCTACTTTTCCCAGGAATCTTCACATAACGAGCATTAGAAACCCTTCATCATCTGGATGACCGCCGGGCCGCCGATGACGACCATGATGGCGGGAAAAATGAAGAACACGAGCGGGAAGACCATCTTGATGGGCGCCTTGAACGCCTGCTCCTCTGCCCGCTGACGGCGCTTCGTTCGAATCACCCCGGTCTGCACGCGGATCACCGAGCCGATCGAGATGCCCATCGACTCTGCCTGGACGATGGCGTTAATGAGTTGCCGCAGTTCCTCCACGCCGGTTCGCTCCGCCATGTCGATGAACGCTTCGCGGCGGCTTCGGCCCATCGTAACTTCCCGCATCGTCCTCGTGAGCTCCTCGGCGAACGGGCCGGACACCTTCTCGATGACCCGCGAGAACGCGGCGTCGACGCCCAGCCCGGCCTCAACCGATGCGGTGATGAGGTCGAACGCGTCCGGGAGTGACTTCCAGATCTCCTTCTGCCGCCGCTTAATTCGCCCGAGGACATAAATGCGCGCCGCATAGACCACCAGCACCAGCGTGACGCCATACACGAAGAGCAGCCGCACGCCCGATGCGCCGTTCGCGGCGAACATTGCCACCGCGACCACCGGGAGGAGCCCGGCCAGGAGCCCCACTAGCAGGATGAAGTGGCCCGCGCTGACTTTCAGTCCCGCCTGCGTCAGCGCGAGTTCGACGCGGCTCGAAAGCGTCGATGGCATGGCGCGCTCGGCCTTGCCCGCGATGGCCCGCATCACCGGCTTGAGCACGCGCGTGGTAAACGCTGCCTCCGGATCCGGGAGGCTTTCCTTGCCCGGCCGCGTGTACCGCAGGCCTCTGAGCCGTGATTCCATCGGGTCCGTCGCCGTCGTCCGGTACAGCAGTCCGTACACCGTCAGCGTCACGGTTATGAACGTGCTCAGTGCAATTACGAGCGGCATGGGTTACACCTCGATGTTCACGATGCGACGGATGACCAGGAAGCCCAGTACCTCGTTCACCGCCGCGCCGATGAGCATCAGCCGGCCGAGTGGTTCCGTGAACAGCAAGCTCACGAAGTCCGGGCTAATGATGTAGAAAATGACCAGCAAGCCGATCGGGATCCCACCGATCACGTACCCCGTCAGGCGCTGCTGCGAAGTCAGCGTCCTGATCTCGCCCTTGATGCGTTCCCGCTCGCGCATCGTGTGTGCCACGTTGTCGAGGATCTCGGCCAGGTTCCCGCCGACGTTGCGTTGGATGAGGATGGCCGTGATTACGATGTCAAAGTCCGGCGAACCGACCCGTTCGTTGAGCGCCGCAAGCGCGTTTTCAACGCTCGCGCCCATTGCCGTATCCCGCATCGTGCGCCGGATTTCCGTCGCAATCGGGTCGGGGAGCTGATCGCTCGCTGCCTCCATTGCCTGCAGCAACCCGAAGCCCGCGCGAAGCCCGCTCGAGAGCATCTGGAGCAATTCCACGAGCTGGCCTTCCAGTTTCTGCCGCCGCGAGGCGACCCGGTGGCGCAGCCAGAAACCCACGAGGAAGTAGCCAAGAGGCAGGCCCAGCAACGCGAGCAACGGGACCGGTATGAACACCATCCCGAGCATCGCCAGCACCAGCCCAACGATGACGCGGAGGGTGAAGTATTCGCGCGCGTTGAGCGTCAGGCCCGCGCGGGAGAGGTCCTGCGTCCAGTTGGCCACGATGTTCGACGAGACGAGGTTGATGCCGCCAAGGCTCACGCTCGCGCGCTTTCGCAGGTTCAGCGAAGGCCGCGGGGTGTCCGCCTGGAGCTGCTCGTCGAACCCGCGGATGCGGTTCAGCCGGTCGACGGTCGCGGGCGTCATCGCACCGTATCCCGTGACCCAGAGCGTGATCGATGTGGCGCAGATGCCCATGCAGAGCGCCGCCAACACTGCCAGCACCATCACAGCCCCTCCCCGGCGAACAGGTGATTCGGGACGTCGATCCCCGCCAGCTTGAACTTGTTCAGGAAGCTCGGGCGTATCCCGGTCGGGCGCATCTGGCCGATGACCTTCCCGTCCTCATCGACACGGTCGAGCTGGAACAGGAAGATGTCCTGCAGGGTGACCGTGTCCCCCTCCATGCCGCTGATCTCCGTTACGTGGGTCACCTTTCTCGACCCGTCCTGGAGGCGGCTCACCTGGATGAAGACGTGGATCGCCGACGCGATCTGCTCGCGGATCGCCCGTGCCGGCAAGTCCATCCCCGCCATGAGCACCATGTTCTCGAGGCGGGCGAGGGCGTCGCGCGGCGAGTTGGCGTGGATGGTCGAAATCGAACCATCGTGGCCCGTGTTCATCGCCTGGAGCATGTCGAAACACTCCTCGCCGCGAACCTCACCGACGATGATCCGGTCCGGCCGCATGCGGAGGCAGTTCCGCACCAGGTCACGCTGCTTGATCTGGTTCTTCCCCTCGATGCTCGCTGGCCGCGCCTCCAGCGTGATCACGTGATCCTGCTGCAGCCGGAGCTCCGCAGGGTCTTCAATAGTGATGATCCGTTCCGTGTTCGGGATGAACGCCGAAAGGGCGTTCAGCATTGTGGTCTTACCGGTACCGGTACCACCGCTGATGATGAGGTTCAGCCGAGCCCGGACGCACATCGCGAGGAACTCCGCTGTTGCCTCGCTCAGCGCACCCACCTGGATCAGGTCGGCCATCCGCATCTTGTCCGCGCGGAACTTTCGGATGGTGATGCTGGGCGCCTTGGGCGACGCAGGGGGGATGGTGATGTTGACGCGGGAGCCATCGGGCAGGCGCGCGTCCACCATCGGGCTCGATTCGTCGATGCGCCGGCCCAGCGGCGCAACGATCCGCTCGATGATGCGCATCACGTGCTGCTTGTCCCGGAACCTTGCCGGGCTGCGGAAGATGCGCCCTTCCTGCTCGTAGTAAATCTTGTCGATGTCGTTGACCATCACTTCGCTGATCGACGGGTCACGCAACATCGGCTCCAGCGGCCCGAGGCCCAATACCTCATCGACGACCGCTTCGATCATCTCGTCGCGCGTCATCCCGCCCAGCGGGAGGCCCTCCTGCGAGATGAGCTCCCGCGCGGCCTTGGCGACGGCGTCGCGCTGCTGCTCGGCGGGCAGCCCCTCGAGGCTCCCGTGCTCGAGCTCTTCGATCAGCAACTCATGCAGCCGAATCTTCGTTTGCTCGGCGACGGGGTTCGGCCCCACCTGCACGTCGGTCGCGCGCCTGCGCCCCGCCGCAGCCGGCGTCGCAGGTGTTTGCGGAGGGGGTGCGGCCAGCGTGCGCCGTTCCGGGCGGAGGAAAACCGGAGCTTTCGGCTCGGCCTGTTCACCAGCGTCTGGAACTGCCCGCGCCTGGGGCGCCGGGATGTCCTCGGCGATTCCCCAGCCCGACCGGAGCTTCAGCTGTCCCGAAGGGCGCAGCGGTGCCGCCGGCGGTGTCTCCGGTGCACCTGCTGGCCGTTCCTCGCCCTGGCGTACCTGCGGCGGCGGACCGCCGAGGCGGCGCCGCGCGCTCGACCAGCCGAACGTCCCCCCGCTGTTCGCTCCAGACCTGCCCCGGAATTCGTCCGCCATTGCGAAGCTCCTCTTGTGCTGATGTCAGTTACGCGCTTTTCCGGAACAGCGGCCCCATCAGCTTTCGCAGGCCGCCGCTCTTCTTCTGGTTCTTCTGCCGGTTGCGAACGCCAGCCAGCGCCCGCGCGATCTCACGGATCTCCGTGGCCGCCCTACTGTTCGGCCGGCTCTGCACGATCGGCCGCCCGAGCTGCGCGGCCCGCACCACCTCGTTGTCGTGGGGAATCCGCCACCACAACGGCGAATCCAGCGTCCGCGCGACATCATCCTCCCGGACGCCCGTGTCCATCCCGGCCCGGTTCAGGACGAGCTTGATGCGCTCTTCGTCGTTCCCGAACCGCTCGTGAAGCATCTCCAGGGCGAGCACGGTGTCCTTGATGCTCGCCATGTCGAGCGTCGTGACCAGCAGAATCATCGTCCCGACTTCGATCGCGGCCGCGACAATTTCGTTGAACGTGCCCGGCGTATCGAGCACCACGAAGTCGTGCGTCTGCGCGAGCACGTCGACGACGTCACGGATGTGCCGTGAGCTCAGGTTCCGCCAGTCGCTCGGCCGCGTGGGCGCCGGCAGGATGCGCACGCCCGAATCGTGCTGCACCAGGTAGTCCTTCAGCGTGTTGCGGTCGATGTTGTCCAGGTTTCGCGCCAGGTCAGCGATCGATCGCTCCACGGGAATGTCCATCGTGATTGCGACGTCGCCGAAGCGGGTGTCCATGTCGACCAGCGCAACGGTCTGGTGCGCTTCTGTTGCGAGGGCCACCGACAGGTTCGAGGAGATGGTCGTTTTCCCGATGCCGCCTTTCGCGCCGAAGACCGTGATGATCGTTCCCTGCGGGACCGGGTCCTCGAGTTCGCCGCGACGGCGCATTCCCTCGCGTTCCTTCCGTTCGAGCACCCGGATGATCGATGTCTCCAGCTCGGTCGGGTCGAGCGGTTCCTGGAGGTAGTCCGACGCGCCGGAGACCATCGACTGGCGCATGAGCCGGATGTTCGCCTCCGTGGAGAACACCACGATCGGGAGATCGGGCATCCCGTCGTTCATGCGCGCGAGCGTCTGGATCGGGCGTACGAGCGGCTCCTCGATGCGCATCAACACCACGTCAGGCCGCAATTGGTACGCCAGCGTGAACGCTTCCACGCCATACCCGGCACTCGCGATGACCGCGAAGCCCAGCATGCTGAGCATCTTCTGGATCTCCATGCTGCTCTCGCGGTCGGGGTCCACCACGATGACCTGCGGTACCCTCGCCATGTTGTCCTCCACCGTTCGTCCCGCCCCTATCGGGGGTCTCGAATCACTGGGGCCGCGCCGGCGACCGAACCGGCGCGGCGTTGTGCCTGTTACCGCGCGGCGAACACTTCATCGAGCGACCACGTCTGCTGGCCCGTGATCGTTTCCGAGTCGCCCTTCTGCCGCACAAGGATGCGGAACTGACCCGTGCTGTCTTCCATCGCGTCGATGATGGCCACCTTGGCCGCCAGGTCGACCGGGAGCGCCAGCGTGATCGACACCGACTCTTCGAATGTGTCGGGATCGTCACCCGGGTTCGTCACTGCACTCGAGGCGATGGGATCGGTATCGTTCGTGGCATCCGTGGTATTCGACCGCTGGTCCGTGTTCACCAGGCGCGGAACCAGCGTCTGTGAGACGGCCAGTACTTCGATGTCCTGCGCGATCACGCCCGCCACCACGTCCGGCCGCTCCTCGCCGGTCAGCGGGTCGACCTTCGTCAGCGTGGTGATGCCCATGATGTCGATGCGATCGCCCGGCTGCGGGAGACCGGCGGCGATCCAGGCTTCGTGCGGCACCATCAGCGACAACGCTCGCATGCCTTCGGGCACCTTGTATGCGAGCGTGTTCTGGCCCTCGTACGTCGTCACCTTCGCCGCGATCAGCTGTTCACCTGCGAACAGCGGCGTCGTCGCAACCTTCCCGAGGACCTCGTCGATATCGGTGATCCGCCCGGGGAGCAGTGCTCCACCCGGGATGGTGCGTGTGGTCACCATGTCGGACGTGATCTTTTCGCCCGCCGCCACGTCGCGGGTCAGCACGACCACCGTCTCCGCGCCCTCGGTCAGTCCGAGCTCGGCGTCGAGGCCATCGTCCTTTCCCTTCGCGTTCAGGAACGCGAACATCAGGGCCGCGCTGAGAATGCCGAACAGGAGGGCGATCATGAGCACGCCCTTGTTCCGGTTCGACCCAGCTGCTGTCGTCACAATTGATCGTGCCACGTGGATACTCCTCCCCTTGCTGTATCGACCGTTTTCCCGCTTCCCCAAAGACCCGGGTTGCCGAATTACCTGCTCCCAGGACGACAAAACGGCCGCCAGCCAGGCAGCCGTTTCCCATCTCTCGAAGTCGCGAGCGACTCACTCGAGCCGCATCGAAGACACCGCGCGAATGTTCGGCGCGTCGAGGCGGCCACCCGTCACGAATCGCACGATGTCGCCGATAGGCGTCGCGAAGTCGAAGTTGTAGTCGATGCGGATCGTGACCTCGGAGCCGCGCGGTCCCTGGATGTTCGTCGGGGTGATCACCATCCGACCGGGGTCAAGCGAGCAGCCGCTCGGGTAGCTGTCGCAGAAGCTCGAGTAAATCTTGTCGTACACCGCCGGCTGGTCGAGCTGTACCGCCGCTGCCCGTGCCCCTTCACGCGCCGCGTTCGTCACCACAAGCCAGGTGTAGAACGCGCGGCCAAAATCGACGATGGAAAACAGCAGCAGCAGGAACAACGGCAGCACCATCGCGAACTCGACCAGCGACTGGCCGCGCTCCGTCTCGCGCAGCCTGCGAAGAACCCTCCGAGGGCTCAGACCTGGCCGAGGAATCTTCGATAGCAGTGCTGCCATGGGAACCTGCCCTACATGGTCTGGATGTGCAAAGGGGCGCGTGGGTCCGTGGACCCACCGGCGCCCCCTTTGCGTTGGCGTTTCCGAACTACGGGGTGATGCTGTTGGCCAGTTCGCTCAGCGTGTTGCTGATGTTGCCGCCGAGGAGCTGGAGGGCGGCGATGGCCACAACTGCGATGAGCGCCAGGATGAGGCCGTATTCCGCAAGGCCCTGGCCCTCTTCATCCCGATGGCGCATGGCGACAAGCTTGCGGACTGCCCAGTTGTTGATCTTCGACATGTGCTTCCTACCTCTCTCGATTGGGGTCTTCCCCGGGTGATTTCCCCCACCGCGTAGGCTTCCCGGCGCCTCCCCGGCCCTTGCTGGACCACTCCCTCCCGGGACACTTCCCGCTGCGCCTTCCCGTCCTGGCCCGCGAGTTGCGTCCCGCTTGGGTCCGGGTTGCACCACGTTTGTGGAGCTATCAGCAAGTTCGTCGCCGCCTCGGGAGCGCATAAGGGCCTCCGCCGCCAGTTCACCCGGTTGACACGGCTCGTTCACTTTTCCCGGCTGACGGCAAGCCACGCCGGGCCCTGTTCTCGGGAACGACGCGCAGCTGTTCGCTGTCTGAGCACGCACTATCGTTTGCCCGGGCCAAACGCACGCCCGGGGTCCCGGGGGCAAAAAGAAACCCCCTCTCCAACGAGAGGGGGCCTGGGTTTGGGTTTGAGGGCTTACGCCATCTTCTCCTGCAGCCGCCGGTCGACCGCTGCCAGGAAGTCCTCCGTCGTGAGCCATGGCTGGTCCGGGCCGATGAGCATCGCCAGGTCCTTCGTCATCTCGCCGCTCTCCACGGCCTCGATGCACACCTGCTCAAGCGTCTCCGCGAAGCGCGTGACCTCGGGCGTGTTGTCGAGCTTGCCGCGATGCGCCAGCCCGCGCGTCCACGCGAAAATCGACGCGATCGGGTTTGTGGACGTCTTCTCGCCGCGCTGGTGCGCCCGGTAGTGGCGGGTTACCGTGCCGTGGGCGGCCTCCGCCTCCATCGTCTTCCCGTCCGGCGTGAGCAGCACCGACGTCATGAGGCCGAGCGAACCAAAGCCCTGCGCCACCGTGTCCGACTGCACATCGCCGTCGTAGTTCTTGCACGCCCAGACGATGCCGCCTTCCCACTTCAGCACCTGCGCCACCATATCGTCGATGAGCCGATGTTCGTAGGTCAGGCCCGCGGCCTTGAACTCCTCGGCGAACTCGTTGTCGAACACCTCCTGGAAGATGTCCTTGAAGCGCCCGTCGTACGCCTTGAGGATGGTGTTTTTCGTCGAGAGGTAGAGCGGGTAGCCGCGCTGCAGCGCGTACCGCATCGACGCCCGGGCGAAGTCGCGGATGGAATTGTCGTAGTTGTACATGCCCATCGCGACGCCGCCGTCCGGCCCGAACTTCGCGACCTCATAGGTCACCGGTTCGCCGCCATCCTCGGGCGTGTAGGTGATGGTCACCGTACCCGCGCCCGGCACACGGAAGTCCGCAGCCTTGTACTGGTCCCCGTGCGCGTGGCGGCCGATGACGATCGGCTTCTTCCAGCCTGGCACGAGCCGCGGGATGTTCCGGCACACGATCGGCTCCCGGAACACGACGCCGCCGAGGATGTTCCGGATGGTCCCGTTCGGCGACTTCCACATCTGCTTCAGGTTGAACTCTTTGACGCGCGCCTCGTCCGGCGTGATCGTCGCGCACTTGACGCCAACGCCG
>CAZWBW010000081.1:0-12933 GCA_964632355.1 uncultured Anaerolineaceae bacterium
CCTGTTCACGGATTCTCAGCGCGATATCAGCCTCGCGCTCTCCGAATTCGTCCCAAAATATGTAGACAATATGGGGACTAAATTCCTTAACAACCTGCGCAATGCGCACAGAGAGCGGGCGCTCCAGGACAGAAAAACCCGCCGAAAGGAGTGTTCTCACTGCGAGATCCGTCTGCTGCGAGCCCGATGAGGTAACGATGGCAAGTTTCATTATCTACAGCAGTTCCCAGGCCACGACATGTTCGCACGCAGAACGGATCGATCGCGGTGATGGTCTTATGACTGGCTTACACCGGCTTTATACCATAAGCAATGGGACGACTCAATACACACAAAGCCTACGAGTGATAGCCGCGCCGTATCTTCATTCGGCATTGATCAATTTTTATGACTGATTTCACTCAAAGATCGTCCCGCCGGTCATCTGCGGACCGAGCTTCGGTGTGGTGAGTTCGGCAACGGGAACAGCCGCCTGCTGCTTCGCTGATAGCGGACCACAGCGAGCGCGGCAGACTACAAGCGGCCGTCCGGTTCACGGGGAGTGGCCGCGACGGTAGATGCGGACCGTGTGCCTCGAACACGAGGGGATGGACATCCGGGAACCGGGCTAGGGCACGGCTCCGAGGGAGATCAGCAGATCCGGGGTAGGGTTAGCGGCCGCTGAAAACAGGTTCGCGGCGTTCGATGAAGGCGAGCGCAGCTTCGCGCGTGTCTTCGGAGTAGTCCTTCAACTTCATCTGCAGGGCTTCCTCGGCGAGCATGTACTCGCTCAGCCGCTGTTGGTCGCCGAAGTTCACGAGGGACTTGATCGTTTCGATGGCGAGTGGCGGGTGGGCGAGCACGGGTTCGAGGAACTCGACACAGGCGGGGATGAGTTGGGCGGCCGGAACGACGCGAGTCACCAGGCCGAGTTCGAGGGCCTCCACGGCGGAGACGAAGTCGGCGCGCCACATGAGCTCGAGGGCCTTCGCTCGGCCGACCGTCTCGCGGAGGAAGAAGGCGAGGCCGAAGTCGGAGGCGAGGCCGCGGCGGACGAACATGGCGTTGAAGCGGGCCTCCTCGGCGGCGATGCGCACGTCGCAGGCCATGGCGATGCCCATACCCATGCCGACGGCAACACCGTTGACCGCGGCGATCACCGGCTTGCGGCAGCGGTAAATCGTCTCGACGAGGGAGAACCGGCCGCGCATCCAGCCGCTGCGGCCCTGGTTGTAGCGGTAGAGCGGGGATTCGAACGCGGGACCTTCGGTCGGGTCGTAGCCACCGATGCTCGCCCCGGCGCAAAACCCGCGGCCCTCGCCGGTCAGAATGATCGCCTTCACGGCGTCGTCCGCTTGGAGTTCCTTAATCGAAGCCTCGACTTCGTCGGCGGTGAGCCGGGTGAACGCGTTCAGTTGTTCGGGTCGGCGAAAGGTAATGATGGCAATGCCATCCGGCCGGACATCGACCGAGGTCTCGAGCAGGCCGTCCATCTATGCGTCCCCTGCACTCGCCTGCGCGGCGCGCCGGAAGTTGGGCGTTCGCTTTTCGAGGAACGCGTTCACCGATTCGCGGTGCTCGGGGGACTTGTATAGGACTTCGAGCGTCTCGATCTCGTTCCGGAGGATCTGCATCACGTCGCGTTCGAGCGGCTGGTTGCGGAGCAGCCGGCGAATCGCCATCAGCGCCGGGGGTGATTTCGTGGCCAGTTGATTCGCGAGCTCGATCGCGGCAGAGCGGAGTTCGTCGTTGGGCACGACGCGCGTCACAAGGCCGGCGGCCAGCGCCTCCTGTGCGGGGACGAGCCGGCCCGAGAGACACCAGTCGAGCGCGCGCGATTCGCCGACCATGCGCGGGAGGAGCGCGGAACTCGTGAGTTCGGGGATGAGGCCGATGTTCACGAACACCATGCCAAAGCGCGCATCCTCGGCGGCGATGCGGAAGTCGAAGGGGAGGATGGTGGTGAGCCCCATGCCGACACACAGCCCCTGGACGGCCGCGATGGTCGGCTTTTCGATCCGGAGAATGTAGGGCACCCAGCTGTCGTCGGTGCGGAACATGCGGTCGCGCAGTTCGAGGGCTGCGGCCTGGGCTGCGGCATCCTGCTGTTCGGCGCGGGCTTTGAAGCCACCAACGTCGGCGCCCGCGGAGTAGGCCCGGCCCTCGGCGCCGAGGACGATAGCGGCGACTTCGGGGTCACGCTCGGCTTCCTCGAAGGCGCTTCGAACCTCGGCCAGCATGTGGACCGACATGCGGTTCATGGTCTCGGGCCGATTCAGCAGCACGACTGCGGCATGGCCGACGCGCTCATAGGTGATGTATTCGTAGTTCACGTGCTTCTCCTCCCCGCGCTACGACCTCGGCATCCCGAGGCCGCGTTCCGCGATCAGGTTGCGCTGGATTTCGCTCGTACCGCCGGCGATCGTGGTCGGGACGGTGAGCAGGTAGCGGAGGCCGTGGGGCCCGCGTCGCCATGGCTTCGACGAAACCGGCCCGTACATGCCCGCGATACGCATGCCTTCGCGCGCGATGCGCTGGGCGAGTTCTGTCGAGTAGAGCTTTGAAATTGACGCTTCGTGCGAGGGGGGAACGCCGCGCGCCTGCTGGCTGATGACGCGATAGCTGAGCAGCGAGGCGACTTCGGTGCAGATGAAGAGGTCGGCGACCACTGTGCGACTCACCGGGGTGCTCGGGAAGACGCTGCGGCGAAGCGATTCGGCGATGTCCTCGACCTGGCGCCGCTGTTCGATGGCCGAGCCGATGTTGGAGCGCTCGAAATTGAGGGTGGTAGTGCCGACGTACCAGCCCTTATTCACTTCGCCGACCACGTTCTCGTGGGGAATCGCCACGTCTTCGAGGAAGACTTCGTTGAAATGGTGCTGGCCGGCCATGTTCACCAGCGGTCGAACGGTAATCCCGGGCGAGCGCATATCGACCACGAAGTAGGTGATGCCGGCGTGCTTCGGCGCGTGAGGATCGGAGCGCGCGAGGAGGATTCCGTACTTCGCTTCGTGGCCACCGGAGGTCCAGATCTTCTGGCCGGTGACGCGCCACACGTCGCCATCGCGGACGGCGCGCGTCTGCAGCGAGGCGAGGTCGCTCCCGGCGCCGGGTTCAGAGTAGAGCTGGCACCAGACCTCGTCGGGGTCGAGGAGGCCGGGGAGGAAGCGCTTCTTCTGTTCTTCGCTGCCGTGGGTGATGAGCGTCGGGCCGGCCATGGCGATGCCGATACCACCGGGCCTCGGCAACCGCCGGAGCGCGAGTTCCTCGCTCAGCACGAACTGTTCGGTCACCGGGAGTTCGCCGCCGCCGTACTCCTTCGGCCAGGCGGGGACGTACCAGCGCCGCTCCCGGAGGAATTCGAACCAGCGCTTCGTGTCGAAGGGCTCACCCTTGTGCTGCGCGAGGTATCCGTCGATCTCAGCGCGGACGTGCTTTCGGAACGCGGCCATCGACTCGTCGTCGCGGAATGAAACCACCACAGCCCTCCTACAGAACTATCGCGCCGGCCTCTACGAGCTCGGCGAACTGCTCGCCGGTATCGCCCAGCCAGTCCTCGAGCACCTGCGGCGAATCGACCGCGTACGGGGGTGCGGCCTTCGTAACCATCTCGATCGCGGTGCTACGGAACGGCAGCCGATCGACCGGCATCTTCCCGACGGTGGGGTGGTCGGGGAACGCGTAGTGCTCGCGCCAGCGGAGTTGTTCGTCGTTCAGCAAGTCCCAGCCGGTGGCGACGGTGAACGCGGGGATGCCGGCGGCCTGGAGGAGCTGGGCGAGGTCGGCGGACGCCTGCCCGGACGTCCAGGTCGACAGGGCTTCGAGGACCTGCGCGTCGTTCTCGCGGGTGGGTGTGCCGATGACCTGGAGCGCGTCGCGCGTGGCAGCCGGCGTGAGTTCGACCAGCGCGTTCCATTCCTTAATAGAGGGTATGGAGACAGCCACCCAGCTATCGTTCCCGGCAGTCGGCAGCGTGGCCTGCCAGAGGTACGCGGCACTCCAGTTGCCCTGGCGGCTGAGGGGGGCGCCGGAGAGTTGGTGCTCGGCGAGCATCGGCTGCAGAACGGTGAGGAGCGCCTCGTACTGGGAGAGGTCGATTTCGTCGGCGACTCCCCTGCGGTCGCGCCCGATGAGCGCGGCGACAACCGAGATGATCCCGAACGGGTACCCGGTGAAGTCGGGCAGGAGCGTTGTTGGGCCCATGCCCTCGGCCTCGGGGAAGCCGGTGAGTTCGTCGAGGCCGGAGAGGGCCTGGAGGTTGTTGCCGATGCCGGGCTGCTGCGCCCGCGGCCCGGTCTGTCCCTGCAGGGACATGCGGAGCAGGATGACGCGAGGGTTTCGCTGGCGAAGCGTCTCGAAGTCGAGCCCGAGGCGTTCGAGCACACCCGCGGTGAAGTTCTCGACGACGACGTCGGCCCTTTCGACCATTCGGAGGAGCAAATCGCGGGCGCGTTCGTGGCGGATATCGAGGCCGAGGCTGCGCTTGCAGGCGCTCACGTTTGCGAAGAGGGCGCTCCCGTCCATCGAGGGCTTGCCGAGGGGGAAGGGTCCCGTCATCCGGCTGGCGTCGGGGCGCTTCCGGGTTTCGATCTTCACGACGTCGGCGCCGAGCATGCCGAGGAACTTGGTCGCGATTGGGCCCGCGACGACCCAGCTGAAGTCGAGGACGCGGATCCCGGCGAGGGGTGGTGCCGGGACGGCGGGGGAAGGCGCCTGCGGCACACGTTCGGCTTCCCAGGTGCCCGGGGGAAGGGCGTCCGCAACTGGGCGGACTTCGACGGGCACGGAAAGGCTCGTCGAACGGGAGCGAAACGGCTGGCCGAGGAACCGGAACGTGCGTCCATCCGGGAGCGACTGTTCGCGGAGCGCGTCGCGGGCTCTGAGCTGTTCGTCGGCGAGGATGTCGTCGACGTCGAACACGGGGTAGAGAAGGATGCGCCGCCGCGCGGCCTCCTTGAAGAGCTCGGCCTTGGTGAAGCGGAGGAAGAACTCGGCGAACTGCTCTTCCCACTTGTCGAGCTGCTCCTGCTCGAGGGTGGCCATGCTGACCTGCTCCCACGGCACAGCCTTCAGTTCTTCGCCCATGCCGTGCTCGTTCATCCATTCGATCAGCGGCAGGTTCTTCCGCCCCCAGCCGGGTCCGGCCCACAGGTTCCAGACGACGACGCCGTCCTTGCACTGCCAGCGAACGCGGCGCTGCGCCCCGGGCATGTTCTGCGGATTGCGAGGCGCGGGCTTCTTTTCGATGGCGGCCGCGCTCACCGACTGGAACATCAGGTTCGAAACCACCTCCTGCAGGGAGATGTCGATCACCTGGGGCACCAGCCGGCCGCCGACACAGGCGAGAGACACGGCCGTCGCGGCGTGAACGCCGGCCATGGTGGTGGCAATGGGAGCGCCGAGCTGGACGGGCGGGAATTCGGGATCGCCGGTGTTGTAGGCGAGACCGCCCGCCGCCTGGGCGACCCATTCGGAGATGGTGTAGTCGGCGAAGGGACCGGTGAGGCCGAAGGGGGTGATGCGAACCACTACCGGCGTTTCGACTCCCTCGAGCCAGCGGTGGTCGCGCGGCGTCAGCGTGGCTTCGAGGAGAACATCGGCGCGAGCGGCCAGTTGGGCGAGACCGGCATCACCGGGGTGGCCCACCCGGACCTTGCCCCCGGCGAAGGCGAGCCGGGGCCAGTCGTCGCCAGCAGCGGGTTCGACGACCTCGACCACTTCGGCGCCGAGCAGCGCCAGGAAGTACCCGGCGGAAGGTGCGACGTGGCTGGCCAGGTCCAGGACGCGGAGGCCAGCAAGCGGGGCGTCTTCTCCCGGGGCGCTGCTCACTCGCTGCCTCCCTCTACAGGGCGATTGAGGCGGAGCTTCGCGTTGTCCCAGGTGCGAATCTTTTCGGGTACGACTTTGATGGTGACCCTATCGCCGCTGTAGTGACGCTTCGTTGTCTCGCCGAATGCCTGCACGGGCGGCCGGCGGTGGGCGTACTTTTCGCCCATCTTCCGGGCAACCATTTCGAGTTCTTCTTTGTCGTCGACCAGGTACGCCTTGCCCCAGATGAGCACGGCCTTCAGCGCCAGGTAGTGGTCACCGGTTTCGACCTGGACGGCGACGCGATTGTCTTTGCGAATGTTGGCGACTTTTGGCGAGGAAGCCTTGGTTCCGAAGTAGACAACTGCGCCATCGTTGGCGAACCACAAGGGGGTCGGCCGCGGTGCACCATCGTTGCCGATGGTGATCAATGTCGCCACGGGATGCTGAGAAAGGAACTCGTCGATTTCCTGGTCACTCAAACGTACGCCCAAACCGGCTCACTCCTCGGGAAATGTGGGCGAATGGTGACGGACCCGGTTCACCACCGGGGCGCTATTCGCCCGTGAACTCCGGCTTCCGCCCTTCGATAAGCGCCTGCATGCCTTCCTTGCGGTCGTGCGCCGGGGAGAGGACCGCGATCGCCATGGCATCGGCTTCGAAGCTGGTCGCCATGTCCCAATCGAGCGAGCGGCGGTACAGCTTCTTCGTCTGGCCCAGGATGAGCGTGGGCCCTTCGGCGAGGCGTTGCGCGAAGGCTGCGGCGGTGGATTCGAGCTGGTCGGCCGGGACAACGCGGTTGATGACGTTCCACGAAAGGAGGTCTTCGGCGGTGAACTTCTCCCGCAGGAGCGCGAACTCCATGAGCCGGCGGAACGGGAAGATGCGCGGCAGGAAGTATGGGTCGCCGGCGTGCGCCACCATGCCGCCATCGGCAAAGACGCTCGTGAAGCGCGTGCCTTCCGCGGCGACGACGATGTCGCCGAGCAGCGCGAGCAGGTTCCCGATCCCCGCGACCGTCCCATTGACGGCGGTGACGACCGGGGTTTCGAGGTTCCAGAGCACCCGGAAGAGTTCCTGGTAGTACTCGATGCCGTGCCGCGCGTCGATGAGTGGCGGCCGCTTCGATGCGCCGGTCGAACCGGCACCCGTGCGAGCCCCACCGCTGAGGTCGGCGCCCGTGCAGAAGTACCGTCCTGACGACGTGATGACGATGCAGCGGACCGAGTGATCGCGGTCAGCGGCGATGAGTTCTTCCACGAGCCGGTCGCGAAGCGTTCGGTCGATTGACTGTCGCGAGTGGGGACGGTTGAGCGTCATCCAGAGGACGCCCCCATCTCTGCGCAGCAGAAGCGGCGTGTCGCCGGGCTGGCCGTTGGTCATCCTGTGTCACCCTTCCTGGCGGTTCGCGGGCCCACGAAAGACCGCATCGTGGAACTGCGTTACGAGCATCGGTAGGCTAGGTCAGGAGAAATTCTCATGTCAACACCGTTCGGGGATATCCGGTGCGGTGTTCCGGAGACTGGTGGCAGGAAGGGCGACAATCTAGACTGAACACGATGACTGATAATTCCGGCGCAGGGGTGATCGAGTCCCGTGCCCCGGGAACCGAGCCTCACAAGGGGCGCCGGGATACGGAGTCCACGCGGACGGTCGAGCGGGCCATCCAGGTGCTCACGGCCCTCGCGCGGGATTCCGTGCCGGCGGGTGTAACGGAGCTTTCGAACGCCACGGGCCTTCCGAAGAGCAGCATCAACCGGCTGCTCCAGTCGCTCGAAAGCCGCGGACTGGTGTGCCGCGTGGGGAAGAAGTACCGGCTGGGGCCCGGGTTGCTCCTCCTTTCGCTCGGCGTACAGGAGCGGCTCGTGGTTCGGGCGGAAGCGAACCCCTATCTGCACCGCCTTCGCAACCTGACCGGCGAAACGGCATCGCTGCATCTTTCGTTCGCCGACAACTCGCTGCTGGTCGCACGAGCGATCAGCCTCCACAACGTGAAGTCCCTTCCGGAGTCGGGGCGACCGGTGCCGCTGCACCTGCGGCCGGCGGGACGGGTCATGCTCGCGCTCTGGCCACGGGAAGCGATCGCGAGATATGTGCAGGAGCACGTCCCCCCGGAAACGCGCGGCCTCGTCGATGCACACCTGCGGGTAGTCGCGGCCCAGGGGTATGACCTCGAGGACGATGGCGTGGAGGTGGAGGTCGCGTTCCCGCTCGTGAACTTCAACGAGGTCGTGTTGGGCTCGATTGCCATTACGGGCCCCCGGGACCGGTGGACGCCGCAGGCAGCCGAATCGCTGCTAGAGGAGATGAAGGCGGAAGTAGCGGACCTCGCGCGCTCGCTTCGCTACCTCGAGCCGCTTCACCTGGACTAGGAGTGAGCATGTCGACACCGCGATCCGAAGCGACTCGTTCGGTTGACCGGGCGATGGACCTCCTGTTCGCACTTGCGAACCAGCCTACGTTCACGGGCGTCACCGCCCTGGCGACGCAGCTGGGGCTGGGGAAATCCACTGTCCACCGGCTCCTGCAGACCCTCGTGAAGGAAGGGATGGTCGCGTTCAACCCGACCCTGCAGGCGTACGGGCTCGGGGGGCGTTCGCTTCAGCTCGGACTGACGTACCAGGAACATCACCCGCTGATCCCGATCGCCCGGCCAACGCTGGAGAAGTTTCGCGACCTGACTGCCGAAACGGCGACCCTGTACCTGCCAATCGGCCTGGCCGTTGTAGCGCTCGATAACGCCGTGGGAACCGATGGTCCGAGAATCCCGGCGCGAGACGCGCGAGCGCCGCTGCATGTGGGCGCGTTCGGGAAGGTGCTCTATGCCTACGCACCGGAGGAGTTTCGCGCGCACTACGAGGCCGAAGGGCGAAAGTGGGACGGGCAGAAGGTCCCGCCCATTCCCACCGAGGAGGAACTGGCGAGCATCCGAGAGCAGGGATACGCGCTGAGCCTCGGGGAACTTCGCCCCCGCACGAACGGGATTGGTTTCCCGCTGCTGAACGGCCGGGGCGAGATCCTGGCTTCGGTGAGTCTCGCGGGGCGCTCCGAGCGCTGGACCGAGGAGCGGATGCGTGAGCATCTACCGGAGCTCCTTGAGGGCATGAAGGAGCTGAGCCGCAAGACGGTCGACATGGAACCGGACCAGAAGGTGCTTCTCGGGCTGGCCGAACGGGGGCTGCTTCCCTCCTAGCGGCGTTTCCCTCACCTCACAGCGCGTGATGCTGCATCGTGCGCTCTGACTGGCGTGGCGGCGATGCCGGCTGGTGGCCGGACCCTGGCAGGTTCCTGCGTTCGCCTGCACAGCGGAGCCTCAACGTCGTGTGATTCTTCGGCCCAATTCTGTCCCCTTTGCCGGAACGGAGTGCGGTAATTCGGCCCACGTGCCGGTCCAATGGAGGGATGAACAGCCAGTTTGTCCGACGTATCCGGTTGACACACGCCAGATCCGGGGGTATCGTCCACCGCCTGACGGAACATCATTCGCCTTGGAGGGAAAAGTGCCCCAGGAATCCCACTCGAACCCGGCGAGGCAACGCTGGCAGCGGCGTGACTTCCTTCGGCTCTCGGGCATCACAGTCGCAGGCGCCGGTGCTCTCGCGCTGGTTGGCTGCGGCGACGACGATGACGACGGCGGCTCGCCTACGGCCGATATCACGACTATCGGTGGGGGCAGCTCACCGACGCCGGCGAGCACTTCGGCCACCCCAACCGAACAGCCGGTACACGGCGGCATCCTGAATTCGTCGGGTGGCGATGCGCCGAACGGCAACTGGGACTACCTGACGGCCGTCGCGCCCGCGGTCGTGACCGTTACCCAGCAGGTGTACAGCGGTCTCGTCGCGCTTGCTGACGACAGCAGCCTCCGGGGAGACCTCGCGGAAGAGTGGGAGCAGGTGTCGGACACGGAGGTCGTGTTCAAGCTGCGGCCCGGGGTTACCTGGCACGATGGCACGCCGTTCACCGCGGAAGACGTCGTAACGACGCTCGACTTCATCCGGCAGCCCCCCGAGGGCGTGGTGAGCCCCCGGCGTGCCCAGCTCGCGGCGATCGACACCATCACCGCCGTCGACCCCAACACGGTCAGCATCAAGCTGAAGCAGCCCTCGGCAGCGCTGCTGGTGATGCTGGCGAGCACGTGGCTGAAGATCGCCCCGAAGCACATCCTCGCGACGAAGGGGCACCTGCAGGAAGACACCATCGGCACCGGGCCGTTCATGTACGACCGGTGGGACAAGGGCGTCAGCGTCAAGCTGAACCGCAACCCTAACTACTGGAACAGCCCCGAGCCGTACCTCGACGGCATCGAGTACTTCATCTTCGCCGACACGGCCGCCCGCCACGCCGCCTTCGAAACGAAGCAGATCCTCGAAGCCGGCTATGTGACCGGTACCCCGGGCAAGCAGTGGGTCGACAAGCTCCGGAAGGACATGGCCGACTCGGTCAACGTCTATCGCATTTACGGAACGCTGACGCCATACATCGTGATGAACAACCAGCGGAAGCCGTTCGACGACGTTCGCGTGCGGCGCGCGCTGGCACTGGCGTTCGACCACGGGGAAGCGATCGAGGCTATCGGTCTTGGTGAGGCGCGGCTCTCCGGCCCGATCGCCGCAGACCCGTGGGTGCTGTCGGAAGAGGACCTTGTCGCGCTCCCGGGCTACGGGGAGGACAAGGAGAAGGACCTGGCGGAGGCGAAGGCGCTGCTGGAGGCCGCCGGCGTTTCGGATCTTTCGTTCGAAATCACGTACCAGGCCCTCTCGGACTATGGCGACAACGCCGCGTACTACCAGGCGGTGTGGTCGCGGCTCGGACTGAACGGGCAGCCGCAGGGCTTCACCACGGCCGACTTCTCCGAGCGGCGGCTCTCGGGCAACTTCGATGTCCTCTACCACATCGAGGCTATCGGCTACAACGACCCGGACGACTGGCTCCTGAAGCACTACCTGAGCACGTCGCCTTCGAACTACGGGAAGTACGTCGACGAGGCGCTGGACGAGAAGCTGCTCCGGCAGTCGCAGATCCTTGACGCCGCCGAGCGGCGGGCCCTCAGCGACGAAATCCAGAAGGACCTGATTCGCGACCACATTCAGCGCGTGTGGCTGCCGCAGCGTCCGTTCTTCCGGGCTGCCTGGAAGGACGTGAAGAACCTCCAGCAGGGGCCGGACCTGTACAGCCAGTACCACCTCGCCGACGTCTACCTCTCGAACGCGTAAGGAAGCTGTTTCGATGACGCCGCATCTGACCCGAATCGCCCTGAGTTCGCTTGTGACGCTGGTGGTGATGAGCGTCGTCATCTTCGTGGCACTGCGGATTCTGCCGGGCGATGTGGCGATGCAGTTCGTGGGCGACGGCTCCGCAACGGAGGAGGACCTGGAGCGGATCCGGGAGCGGCTGGGGACGAACCGGCCGATCATGACCCAGTACTTCGATTGGCTGGGCGACCTCCTCCGGCTGGAGCCGGGCACGTCGATGGTGGAGAACAGCTCCATCCTCGACGAGTTCAAGTCACGGTTCCCCGTGACGCTCGAGATCGCGGTGCTTGCAAGCCTCGCCGGGGGGGCGATTGCCCTCCCGGTCGGGGTGATTGCTTCCACACGGCGGCATCACATTTCGGGGATTCTTGCGCGGGTGCTGGGCATCGTGACGCTCGCCCTGCCGAGCTTCCTGATCGGCACGCTGCTGATTCTCTTTGCCCTGAAGCTCTTCGAATGGACTCCTCCAATTGGGTACCAGTCCTTTGCGGAGAACCCGGGGAACCACGTCCAGCAGATTTTCATGCCGGTGTCGGTGATGGCGCTGGGATCTGCAGCGTTCTTGAGCCGGCTCGTGAGCGCGTCTGTTGACGATGTTCTGCACCAGGACTTCGTTCGCACAGCGCGCGCGAAAGGCCTGCCGGCAAACGTGATTCTTTCGCGGCACGTTCTTCGGAACGCGCTGCTTCCTGTGATCACGGTGTACGGCTATCAATTTGCTGTTCTGCTGGGCGGTTCGGTTGTCATCGAACAGCTTTTCGGACTGCCCGGGCTGGGCCGGTGGTTCGTCCAGGCCATCAATCAGCGCGACTATCCGGTAGTTCAGTTTCTCGCGATGTTCTACATCGTGGTCACTATCGGCATGAACCTGATCGTGGATTTCACCTACAACATCGTCGACCCGAGGACGCGGTAGTGGCTGCTATTGACGTTGACGCCTCTCCTCTCGCTGGCGGTTCACGCCATTCGAGTTTGCTGGCGCCAAAGTTGCGGGGCCTCCGCCGGGCCATCCGGCGGGAACCTATCGGCGCGATCGCGGGGCTCGTCCTGGTTCTTGTGTTCCTGGTTTGCCTGTTTGGGGAGGCGATCTCCGGCTACGGGGCGAAGGACCTGGATACGCTCGCGAGGTTCGAGGCCCCCGGGGCGAAGCACTGGTTCGGCACCGACAACCTGGGCCGCGACATCTTCGCGCAGATCGCGTACGGCGGCCGCTCGACGCTCTGGGTGGCGTTCGTCTCGATCGGCCTCGCGGCAGTCGCCGGAATGGTGCTCGGACTGGTGGCCGCGTACTACGGCGGAATCATCGACACGGTGCTTTCGCGCCTCATCGATGCGCTGCTGGCGATGCCGAGCCTGTTGCTGGCGATGATCCTGGTGCTTTCGCTGGGAGCGGGCGAACGCGCGATCATCCTGGCCATCGCGGCCGTCGAAACTCCGCGGGTCGCGCGTGTGATGCGGGCCACGGTCATCGGCGTGCGGTCGGAGGTGTACATCCTCGCCGCGCAATCGATCGGCGCTTCGGACCGGCGGATCATGCTGCGCCACCTTATGCCGCAGACCTTCAACACGATCTTTGTGGTCGCCAGTTCGGCGCTGGGCATTGCGATCCTCATCGATGCGAGCCTGTCGTTCCTCGGTGTTGGGCGACCGCCCACGGAACCGACGTGGGGCGGGATGGTCGCGGGGCCGGGGCGCATCTACCTGGAGTCCTCCCCGTGGATCGCGCTGTTCCCGGGGCTGGCCATTGGCGTGGTCGTCTTGAGTTTCAACCTGCTTGGTGACTCGCTGCGCGTACTGCTCGATCCCAAGGGACGCGAGCGCTAACGCGACTATTCCGAACCCGCTCTCCGTTCATCACTATCGAGGAAAGGCATGACACAACTCAGAGAAG
>CAZWBW010000082.1:0-8867 GCA_964632355.1 uncultured Anaerolineaceae bacterium
CGCACCTCGTGGCCGTCGCGCAGGAGCGCCGCGACCGTGTGCGAGCCGACGAATCCAGTGCCGCCCGTTACTGCGATCCGCATATCGTTCACCTCGATGAGTTATGCGCGGGGTTCTACCCGAGGTACGGAGGGAAGACAATGGGTACCCCGCCCGGTGTGTGAAGTGGGTCACAGAGCGCATGGCCGAGGCGCCTGGTACGCTCGAAATACATCCTTCCGAGGTGGTCCCTTGCGCAAGAACCGATAACCCTCCGCCGTCAGCGCTTTCGGAGCCAGCGGCGGCCGTCCTCTGTCTCCTCGGGTTATCGGTATGTTGCTTGCGGTTTCGGCTGCCTCGGTGGCCTTCGGACCGAAAGAGGTCCTCTCCAACGTTTCCTTTGTCCTGGATGCTGGCGACCGCGCCGGGCTGGTTGGGCCCAACGGCGTGGGCAAATCGACGCTGCTGCGGGTTGTCGCGGGCGAACTGACGCCCGATGGTGGCGCGGTTTCCCTGGCGCCGAATGTGACGGTGGGCTACCTCCCACAGGATCCGCCCGAACCGCCGCCCGGCACGACCGTCGAGGCCCTCGTCGCGGATGCGGTCGGTGGGCTGCGTGCGCTGGAGGCCGAACTGCGCGAACTCGAAGCGGCGATGGCGTCGGCCGGGCCCGGCGATGACCTCGACGGCGTGTTCGAACGCTACGGCGAGGTGCAGGAGCTCTTCGAGCGCCGCGGCGGGTACGACCTCGACTGGCGTATCGACGAGACGTTCGCGGGCCTCGGCATCGCGTGGATTCCGCGCTCGCAACCGTTCGCGACGCTGTCGGGCGGCGAGAAGTCGCGCGTGCTGCTCGCGGCGCTGCTGTTGCGCTCGCCGGACGTGTTGCTGCTCGACGAGCCGACGAACCACCTGGACTTCGCCGCCATGGAGTGGCTCGAACGGTATCTCACAGGGTTCCGCGGCGCGGTCCTGGCCGTCTCGCACGACCGGCGGTTTCTGAACGCGATCGCGACGCGCATCCTCGAACTGGAGGAGCACTCGCACACGCTCGCCGAATACGCCGGGAACTACGACGCGTTCGCGCAGGCAAGGGCCGCGGCTCGCGCCCGCTGGGAAGCCGACTACGAGCGCCAGCAGGAAGAGATCCGTGAACTTCAGCGCGCTATCCGTGTTTCGGCGCGCGAGGTGGGCCACGCCAGCCGCCGTCAGCGCGACAACGACAAGTTCGCGAAGCACTTCTTCGGGAACCGCGTCGATGCGGCGGTGGCCCGGAACGTGCGCGCCGCCGAGGAGAAGTTGAAGCGCATCGAAGCGAACCCCATTCCGAAGCCCCCGGAACCGCTGCGCATCGAGGCCAGGTTCGACGTTCGTGCGGTCGAAGCGCCCGCGCCGATCCGGCTCGAGGGCGTGTCGAAGTCGTTTGGCGGCCGCACGGTGTTGCGGGATGTGTCGTTCGAGCTCGGGCCTAGGGCGAGGGTTGTGCTCGTGGGGCCGAACGGCGCCGGGAAATCGACGCTCCTGAGCATCATCGCCGGGCGGCTGAAGCCCGACTCAGGCGTGGTGCGCATCTCCCCGGGCGTGCGGATTGGCTACCTCGACCAGGACGCTGCGGACCTCGACCCCGATAGTACGGTGCTCGACGCCTACCGCGAGGGGCTGACCGGTTACCTCGACGAGTTCGTGCGCGACCTGGTCCGGTTCGGGCTGCTCGCGCAGGAGGACCTGCAGAAGCGCGCCGGGCAGCTCAGCACGGGGCAGCGGCGGAAGCTGCAGCTCGCGCGGCTGATCGCGCTGCGCGCGAACGTACTGCTGCTCGACGAACCCACCAACCACCTCTCGTTCGATGTGCTCGAAGAGTTCGAGCGGGCGCTCCTCACGTTCCCCGGGCCGGTGCTGGCGGTGTCGCACGACCGGTGGTTCCTCGAGCGCTTCAATGGCGTGAAGTGGAAGCTGGAGGATCACACGCTGCACATCTGACTGTGAGCGAACTGTTTGATCGGTATACGAAGTCCCAATAGCCCCGACGTTGACCACCGATAGCGGCCGTTGATAGGGTGGTCGAGTAGCCCCTTTGGGAGCCGCGCGTACGAGGAGGGCGGTTTCGAAGCGTCGTAACGGCACGGTACGGCACGGGAGACGCATATGAGCATGGCGATGCACCAGGGCGGCAGCGGAAGCACCGGCTACGAGCGCCGGTGGCGGCTCGTTGCAAGCGAAATCCTGGGCACGTCGGTCATCCTCGCTATCTACTTCCTGCTTCGGGGCATGCGGCCAGAGGACATCGACTCCTCGGTGAGCCGCAGCCTCCACCTCATTCAGTTCGAACGCCGGCTCGGCATCTTCGAAGAGGTTCGCATCCAGGAGCTCTTCCTGGAGTACGACTGGCTGATGACCATCGCGAACCTGGTGTACGCGTGGGGCCACTACCCGGTGTTGCTGGCGATCGCGCTCTGGCTGGTGGTAAAGGACCCCGTACGGTTCCGGTTCGTGCGGAACGTGATGCTGGTCTCGGCCGCGATTGGCGTTGTCACGTACTGGCTCTGGCCTGCGGCGCCGCCCCGCCTGATGGAGCTCCACGGGTACGACTTCGGGTTTATCGATACCGTGCACGGCGAGACGAGCAACGTGCATTACTTCCAGCCCGGGCCGTTCGTGAACAACTACGCGGCGCTGCCGAGCTTCCACTTCGGCTGGATTGCGCTCGCCTCGGCCGCCATCTGGGTGAACACGGAGAACCGCGGGGTGCGCGCAGGGGCCGTCGCCATGTCGGTCGTGATGTTCTGGGCCATCACTGTCACGGGGAACCACTACTTCTTCGACATGATCTTCGGCGGCGTAGTGGTCGCGTTCTCGTGGCTGTTCGTGAGTGCGCTCTCCCAGCCGGAGGTCCGGAATCGGCTGCGCTCCGTGCGTGCCAAGGTGCTCCCGGTGACGGCCGGTGAGACGAAGAGCCGGGACATGGACCGCCGCCCGGTACGCTGATTCGCCGACCGCCGCCACGAGCCTCGTCTACTGCCGAATTTCCCGCCTGCCGCCTGTACGTATGCGGTAAACTCCCGGCCTCGTAAGGGGTGTGGAACCTTTCGCTTCGATCGACCGCCAGGATCGGGAGGCAGCCAGCCGGGGAGGCGTGATGGGGCGGGACGCTGACGAGCTACGCGCTCGGGGGCTCGACATCCTGGGCCCGGCCGAGCGCCGCGTCCTCGAATACGTGCGCGAAGGTACGCTCGACGCAGAGATCGCCGTGCGGCTCGGCGTGCCCGTGGGCGACGTAAAGGATCGCGTCGCGTCGATGCTGGAGAAGCTGAACCTGCCCGACCGCGCCGCGCTCGCCGCGTGGGACCCGTCACAGCTTCCGCCGCCGCAACCTGCCGCTGCCGACCTGGAGTTCGCCGAACTCGCGGAGAGCCCCGAACCGGCTGTTCCGTCGGTGTCGCGCCTGTCGTGGGGGCTGGACCCCGGGACGGTCGCCAGCCTCGTGGCGGTCGTGGTGTTGGCCGCGGGCGCACTCGCGTTCGTGCTCTGGCCGAAGGAGGAGGACACCCCTGCCCGCGCGAATGTCCCCGACGGGCGCCGGGAGACGGCGGCTGCGTCCGGCTCGCAGGGTTCGCCCAGCCCGACCGCGCCGCCGGCTCGCACGACGCCGGCCCCGGGCGTCACGCCAGTACGGGGGTTCGGCACGCTGCAGGAGGGTCTCCCGGTGACTCTGCCGGGAACGGTGCAGCTGCTGGTGCTGGAACCGTGCCCTCCGGTCGCTGAGCACTGCCCCGGTGGCGGGCGGCGGCTCTCGTGGGTCCACTGGACGTCGCCGGAGCCCGTTTCGTTCCCGGTCTTCGAACCCGGCGGCGAACAGCTGCTCGATACAGTCGCGTCGGCCGATGGGCGAACGGTCCTCGTGGTCACCTGTTCCGGGCGATGCACCGGGCAGGGTGACGGGCAGTGGCGCCTCCACCGTTCGCTCGATGGGGGCGCGACCTGGGAGGCCTCGCCGCCGTCGCCCCGGCCGGTCTCGATCCAGGGGTTCGCCGGGACGGACGCGATCGTACTGACGGAGACGGGCGCAACGGTATATGAGTTCGCGACCAACAGCCATCGCGAGTACCCCGGCAAGCCGCCAGAGCGCCAGTTCCACACGGCTACCGATCCCCGCTTCTCGCTCTCGGACGACGGCCGCCGTCTGCTCACGGCCGAGGGGAGCTCGGTGCTCGACCCGCGGCTCCCGCCCGGGGTGCGTATCGTGAGCTTCCTCGCGGGCGATGTCGGGGAGTATTTCGTGTTCGACGGCCAGCGGCTGTACTGGTACGTGTACGGCATGCCGGAAGCGGTGGTTGCGGTCGATGGCCCGCTGCAGCTGGTTCACCTCCTCGACCCCGGTGTGGTGCTCGCCAACGTCATGCGGGGCGGGCTGCTCGCCCCGGTGATGATCGACCTCAACATCGGCACCATGTATCCGCTCGACGAACTGGCGAAGGGCGAGATGGCGCTCATCGCGGTGCGACAGGGCTCCGCGGAGGTGACGGTGACCGGCGCGGGCGACTGCCTGAACGTCCGGGCGGCGCCGAACACGGGCGCGCCGATTCTCGAGTGCTTGCCCGATGGGAGCCGGCTCGCACTGGGCAGTGTCGCGTTCGCCGACGCGGAGAATCCCGGGCTTCGCTGGCTGCAGGTGGGACTCCCGGATGGCCGCGTCGGGTATGCGCGCTCCGACTTCCTGACAGAACCGGCGATAGCGATTCCGACGCTGCCGAACGAATCGCGCGGGCCCTAACGCTGTTTCCGGTTGATCGCCGCGATCGCCATGCCGACCGCGATGCCCACGAACGCGCCGATCCAGATGACGGCGCTTGTGCCGATGAAGATGCTCGCGAGGATCACGAGCAACGCGCCGATGGCGACGACGAGGTAGACCGGCCAGTACTCCGAAAACGGTTCGTTCACGCGCCCCATGGTACGTGATGCGGGCGCAGGCGGGTGCCGAGCGGGCAGGGGAATGCCGCTCGCCCACCGTGGAAGCGTTCGAACAGGCGCCCCCTTGGGGTGAGGTGAAGTATGCTACCCACCGCCACTCACCCGCTGCGGAGCATCGCCATGCGCATCGAAATCGACAGGGAGAAGTGCTTGCGGAGCGGACAGTGCATGTACATGCACCCGAAGCTCTTCGAAGAAGGGGAGGACGGCTACCCGATCCCATTCAGCGGCCCCGTCCCCGCGGAGCTGAAGGACGAGGCGGAGGACGCCGCCGACATCTGCCCGAGTGGCGCCATCAAGCTGATCGAATCCGACGACTGAACCGGGAAGGAGAAAGGATGAACTTCCGCGATATCCGCTACGAAGTGAGCGACGGCATCGCTCGCCTCACGCTCAACAAGCCCGACCGTCTCAATGCACTGTCCTGGGGCACCTGGGCCGAAATCGAATCTGCCATCGAGTCGGCGAACAGCGACGACGACGTGAAGGTTGTGCTCATCACCGGCGAGGGCCGTGGCTTCTCCGCGGGGACCGACCTCCAGGGCCAGGGCAGCGAGGACGAATGGCATCCGCGGCCCTACACTGGCCGCCCGGGCAAGTACCGCTCCCGGTTCCTCGGGACGGCGACCGTCTACAACTGCGTAAAGCCGACGATCGCCGCCGTGAACGGTGTGGCGGTCGGCGCTGGCTTCTCGCTCGCGCTGGCGTGCGACATCCGCATCGCGTCCGAGGCCGCGCGGTTCAGCGCCATCTTCGTGAAGCGCGCCATCGTTGCCGATACGGGCTGTACGTGGTTCCTCCCGCGGATTGTGGGCATGGAGCGGGCACTCGAGATGATGTACACCGGCCGCATGGTCGGCGCCGAAGAAGCGCTCCGCATCGGCCTGGTGAGCGAAGTCGTTCCCGCCGACCAGCTCGAGGCGCGCGCAACGGCGCTCGCGACGGAGATCGCCAAGGGCCCGTCGCTGGCCATCGAACTGAACAAGCGGCTCGCACACGAAGGCCTGAACCGCGGCCTCGAAGAGCAGATCGAACTCGAGCAGTTCCTGCAGCAGATCACCCACGCCTCCGAGGACGCGATTGAGGGCCGGCAGTCGTTCCTCGAGAAGCGCGAACCGGTCTTCAAGGGGCGGTAGTGGGTAGTGCTCAGTGCTCGGTGCACAGTGCTCAGTGGGGTTCCCGGTTCCCGGGGAGCGCGCCGAGCAGGGTGCCGAGGCTGAGTGCCGAGTGCTTAGCGCTGAGGCAGCTCGCCCGGCCGTGCAATACCGGTCTACGCGGCGCCGCGTGATCCGCTGGACTCCGACTCCCCTCTCCCATCGCAGATGGGAGAGGGGCCGGGGTGAGGCGTGGTGGCTGGCCGGTTCCTCGGGTCACCGGTACCGCGGGCCTCTCCGCACGGCGGGTTAAATGGGCGTTCACGCCGGGCCTTGCCGATGCCAAAGTGGTCCTATCGCAGACCCGGATTCCTCCCTATTCTGAGAACCAAAGACTACCGGGACCACCCGAGTGGAGCATTCGAGCATGGCAATCGAGACTGGAACCTGGGCAGTAAAGGCCGGGCTGGCCCAGATGCTGAAGGGCGGCGTCATTATGGATGTCGTCACGCCCGAGCAGGCGAAGATCGCCGAGGAGGCGGGCGCTGTCGCCGTCATGGCGCTCGAGCGCGTTCCCGCGGACATCCGCCGCGAAGGCGGTGTCGCCCGCATGAGCGACCCGAGCCTCATCCGCGAAATCATCGATGCGGTGAGCATCCCCGTGATGGCGAAGGCCCGCATCGGCCATTTCGTTGAAGCCGAGATCCTGCAGGCGCTTGGCATCGACTACGTCGACGAGTCGGAAGTGCTGACGCCGGCGGACGAATCGCACCACATCGATAAGCACCAGTTCAAGGTGCCGTTCGTGTGTGGCGCGCGGAACCTCGGTGAAGCGCTTCGCCGCATCGGCGAGGGCGCCGCGATGATTCGCACCAAGGGCGAAGCCGGCACCGGCGACATCGTCGAAGCGGTTCGCCACATGCGCACGGTGCAGGCGGAGATCCGCCGCATCCAGAACATGTCCGACGACGAGATTTACACGGCCGCGAAGGAGATGCAGGCGCCGCTTGAGCTGGTGCAGGCCGTGAAGCGCGAGGGCCGGCTCCCGGTGGTGAACTTCGCCGCCGGCGGCGTGGCCACTCCCGCCGACGCCGCGCTCATGATGCGGCTGGGCGCCGATGGCGTGTTCGTAGGCTCGGGCATCTTCAAGTCGGAGAACCCGGCGAAGTACGCGAAGGCCATCGTCGAAGCGACCACGCACTACCAGGACCCGGAGATCCTCGCGAAGGTGAGCGCGGGCCTCGGCGCGGCGATGCGCGGCATCAGCGTCGGTTCGCTCGAAGAGAAGGAACTCCTCGCCACCCGCGGCTGGTAGCGGGCCTCACCCAGGCCTCACTCACGTTCGCCTAACAATGAAAGCCCCTCAGCTTTGAGGGGCTTTTCTCATCTGTGCGAGCTTGCCAACAGCCAACAGCCACTACCACTCCCGCACGCGCTCTTCGAACGCCTTCCGAATGGCGTCGGCCGTTTCGGCATCGAGGAGCGGCCCGAGGAAGTCGAGGCGGTCTTCGAGGTAGTCGCGCGCGGATTCGCGATCGATGACGTCGTCGTTGTTGGCGGCTTCGTGCACCAGTGCAGACGCAACATCGCCCGGGCGCGCCAAGAACGCGTCCCGGGCGGAGGCTTCATCGAGCGTGTCGGGACTCACACCAAGAATTCGCGCGGCCTGCCGCACCAGGACCCCGGGGGTGTGAGTCATTCGTTCGATCCTAGTGAGCCGGCGCCTCCCGCGGAGTCGGCGGCTTGATCTTGCTGTAGCAGGTGCTGCAATACACGGGGCGTTCGCCGCGCGGGATGAACGGCACCTCGGTCATCTGACCACATTCGGCACAGGCGGCCGGGTGCATCTGCCGCGGCGTCTTGCCACCGAAGCTGGCGAAGTTGCCGTAGCGGACATACCCGTCGGTTTCCTGCAGGCTGCTCTGGCTGGCGCGGCGCGCCGAGCGGCACGCCTGGCACCGGGTGGGCTCGTTCATCAAGCCCTTGTTCGCGTAGAACTCCTGCTCGCCCGCGGTGAACACGAAGTGGGTGCCGCAATCACGGCAAACGATTTGCTTGTCGGCAAAGGCCAATGGGAAGGACTCCTCTCTGCATCCGCAGGTCTCGTTATTTATGGTAGCACGTTCGGAAAGTGGATCAGTGCCCAATGCCCAGTGCCCGGTGCTCAGTGCTCAGTGCTCAGTAGGGGTTCCCAGTTCCCGGTTCCCGGTTCTCAGAGGTAGGCGGCGGCTGGAATGCCGGAACCCCTTGGCTGTTGGCTGTCGACGTCGGTTGTCGTGCATTCTTCGGAACCTGTGCTGATCGCGGAAGCCCGGGTGCGTTGGGCGCTCCCTCACGGTCGCGGTACTGCCAAGGTCCACTCAGCACTGAGCACTGAGGACTCAGCACTCAGCACTGATCACTGATCACTGAGCACTGAGCACTGACCTCTGACCACCGGTCCCTCCCACCCGTGTAAACTCCGCGCATTTCCACCAGGGGAGGGTTCGATGCGACTGGAAGGCAGAGTGGCAATCGTGACCGGTGGGGCGCGCGGTATCGGCGAGGGCATCGCGCGCTGTCTCGCCGAGGAGGGCGCGCGTGTGGCCATCCTCGACCTCGACGGCGAGCAGGCGGCGGCGACCGCGAACGCCATCGGGAGGGGCGCCATCGGCTTCGCGTGCGATGTGGCGGTCGAAGCCGAGGCGGCCGACGGTGTGTCGCACGTGATCACCGCGTTCGGTGGGCTCGACATCGTCGTGAACAACGCGGGCGCCGGCCGGGGGCCCATCCCGCTCGAGCAGATCCAGCAGGTCGCGCCGGGGATTGCGAACGTGCCACAGG
>CAZWBW010000082.1:8877-12777 GCA_964632355.1 uncultured Anaerolineaceae bacterium
TGGGACGAGACGCTCGCACAGAACCTGCGGACCACGTTCCTGGTTTCGAAGGCGGCCATCCCGCACCTCGAAGCGCGGGGCAGTGGCGCCATCGTGAACATCTCGTCGATTGCGGGCTTCACGGCGAGCCCGACGCTCGCCGCCTATGCCGCGGCGAAGGCGGGCGTCATCTCGTTCACGCGGAGTCTCGCGCTCGAACTGGCGCCGAAGGACATCCGGGTGAACGCGATCTGCCCCGGGTTCCTGTGGACACGCGCGTGGGAAGGGCTGGCGGCGGTGATGCAGGCCTCGAACCCGGCGTTCGCGAGCATGTCGCCGCGCGACATCTTCCTCGAGGTGGTGAAGCGCGGGGTGCCGATGGGCCGCGAACAAACGCCCGAAGACATCGGGAAGCTCGCCGCGTTCCTCGCCAGCGACGACGCCCGGAACATCACCGGGCAGTACATCGCCGTCGACGGCGGGATCACGCTGCAGTAGCGCTAGCGCGGAACGCGGCTCCCGGCGCGGCCGAAGTACATGCGGCCGAGGACGCTCGACCATGCGGGCCGGGAGCCGCCGCCCGGCTCGAGCGGCTCGTCGGCAGGGGCGCGGCCGCGCACGGTCACGTCGTAGCCGGGGCCGAGCAGGAGTTCCATCCGGCGAACGATCCCGTCGATGTGTTCGTCGCTGCAATAGATGATGACGGGCAGGCTGCCATCGGTGGCCATGCCGATGCGGTCGTAGCCGCGCAGGAACCGCCGCAGCACCAGGAACACGTCGAGTCCGTCCGCGCCGTGGGGCGGGCGGACTTCGACCAGGTGCGCCGGTAGCCCGAACCGCGGGCGAAGCCAGTAGACCGGGAGCCCCGTGGCTTCGTCGCGGCTTTTCACGGCCAGCGGGTCGGCGAGGCGGTCGAACGCGCCGGTGATCTGCTGGCGCGAAAGCGGAGCCGCGAGCAGGTCCGCGGCGCCGTAGCGAAGCGCATCGGCGGCGTCCTGGACGTGTTCGGGCGAGGCGACGACCACGACCCGCACCCGTTCGGTGATCGGGAGCGAGTTGGTGAAGACGAAGGCCTGGCGCCGGCTGCCCGCCGCAACGAAATAGACGCGCTCCTCGGGCGCGCCGATTTCCCGTGGGTCGTTTTCGAACGAATGGCCCAGGTGCGCGGCGGCCTCGCGCACGAGTTCGCGTTCGGCGTCGGAGAGCCCATGGCAGACCGCACGGTAGCGCAGGTCGGCCGGGGCGCTGCCCCGCGGATCGTGTGCGGCCCGGCGGTTCGTCCAGCGCGTCGCCGACTCCTGGCCGAGCAGGTCGCGAAACCAGCTGAGGCACCCTTCGCAGACGCGATGCGAGCGGCTGGTAGTGTAGAGGCGCGTGAGGGGCGCAGGGCTCGCCGGAGTGACCGCTGCTTCGAGCCGCACATCAAACGCAGTTTCGCCGGCGAGGCCGTGGCAGATATCACAGCCGCCCGGCACGGCAACCGCGGCGCGTTCAGGGACGTGGAGATCGCTCGCGACGCCCCCCGGCCGTTCGACCACGGCTGTGAGCGTTTCGGCGATGAGCGCGAAGCACGGCGTGCAGACCTGCACGCGCTGGAGCTCACCCGCACCGTCGCGGGCGATGTGGAGCGTGCCGCATCGGTCGCTCGATGCGCACATCGCGCAGAACCCGTCCCAATTCCCGGCCATCGCAACACCTCCGACGGGATCATCGGCACGTGAGGCGCTCGGCCTGAGCCGCGACCGGAGCGGAAGGAGCGGCTGCGGTAAGCTGCGCCCGTGTTCGTTGTGCTCGAAGGGGGCGAAGGGGCAGGGAAGACCACGCTCGCGGCAGCGCTCGCCCCGCGGATCGAGGCGCTGGGCCGCGAGGTGGTGCTGACGCGCGAACCCGGTGGCACCGCTGCGGGCGAACTGGTGCGCGCAATCCTGCACGAACCGCTGCCGCCGTGGGGCGAGACCTTCGCCTTCCTGGCAGCACGCGCCGCGCTCGTCGACCAGGTGATTCGGCCGGCGCTCGAACGTGGCGCCGTGATCATCTCCGATCGGTTCGCCGGGAGCACCTTCGCGTACCAGGGGTATGGCCGCGGGCTCGACCTCGACGAGCTCCGGCGGGCGAACGCGTTGGCGACCGGTGGACTCGAACCCGGGCTGGTGCTCTACCTCGACCTGCCGCCCGAGATGGGGCTGGCGCGGAAGGACGGCGAATCCGAGGCGATTCGCACGGGGCTCGAAGGGCTGGCGTTCCACCGGCGGGTGCGTGAAGGGTTTCTCGCGCAGGCGGCGGCGGATCCGAGCCGCTGGCACACACTCGATGCGACGCAACCGCCGGACGCTGTGGCGGAGGCCGCGTGGGCGGTGCTGGAGGAGCGGTTGCGGCCTGGCGCACCCGGCCATTTGGCGAGCGAATAGCAGCGTCACCGGGTATCCGTCGAAATCTATGGATCGATAGCTTGCGGCTTTATCATAGGCATTTGCCAGTGGCACCGGGCGTAGCGGCGTGATTGTATACAATCAGCTTTCACTCGAGGTTTCCCTCATGGCCGCCAACTGGCTTACCTATGCCGACCCCACCGCACACACCTCGACCGAGGGCCCCGACTACTTCCGCGACGCCTTCCCCTATTCGCTCCCGCCGCTGGTCCAGTTCGAACGCGAACCGGTGCCGCTCGACCCGGCACCCGAGATCTGGATCACCGACACCACCTTCCGCGACGGTCAGCAGAGCCGCGCCCCGTATTCGGTCGAGCAGATCGTGCACCTGTTCGAGCTGCTCCACCGGCTTGGCGGGCCGAAGGGCATGATTCGCCAGACCGAGTTCTTCCTGTACACGAAGAAGGACCGCGAGGCGGTCGAGCGGTGCCAGGAACTCGGGTACGAATTCCCACAGATCACCGGCTGGATTCGCGCCACGAAGGCCGACTACGAGCTCGTGCGCGCCGCGGGCCTCCGCGAGACCGGCATCCTCTGCTCGATCTCCGACTACCACATCTTCAAGAAGCTCGGTTCGACCCGCGAGAAGACGATCCAGTCGTACCTGGAAGTGGTCGACATGGCGCTGGCCGACGGCGTCGTGCCGCGCGTCCACATCGAGGATTCGACCCGCGCCGACTTCTACAACGTGGTGCTGCCGTTCGTGCAGGCGCTCATGGAACGCGGGCGGCAGGCGGGTATCCAGGTCAAGGTTCGCTATCCCGACACGATGGGCGTCGGCGTGCCCGACCCGCACGCGGCGCTTCCGCGTGGCATCCCACGGCTCACCTATGCGTTGCGGCACGAAGCGGGCGTCCCCTCCGAAGCGCTCGAATTCCACGGCCAGAACGACCTGAACGCGATCATCCCGAACGCGGTCGCGGCCTGGCTCTATGGCGCGAGTTCGAACAACGGCACGCTGCTCGGCATCGGCGAACGGAGCGGCAACACGCCGATCGAGGCGCTCGTGTTCTGGCTCATCGGCCTCACGGGCGAGATGCACGGCATCGAAACGCGCGTCATCAGCGAAATCGCCGACTACTACCGCAGCATCGGCGAGACGGTCGACCAGCGGCTGCCGTTCGTCGGCGACAACTTCAACGTGACCCGCGCGGGCATCCACGCCGACGGGATGATCAAGGACGAGGAGATCTACAACCCGTTCGATACGCGGGCACTGCTCGACCGGCCGCCCGGCGTGGCCATCACCGACAAGAGCGGCGCTGCGGGCCTGCTGATGTGGATGCAGAAGCACCGCCCGCAGGAGGCCGCGGGGCTCGACAAGCGCGACCCGCGCCTCGCTCGCGTGCTCGAACTCGTGATGCGCGAATACGACGAGGGCCGCGTCACCTCGATCAGCGACGAAGAGGTGCACGCAATGATTGACGAAGCGTTCGCGACGGCGGGCGTCGGACAGTAGGGATCGGAGAGTCAGCTAAAGGCCAAGAGCCGG
>CAZWBW010000083.1:0-10138 GCA_964632355.1 uncultured Anaerolineaceae bacterium
CGCATGCGCTTCGTGATGACGGCGCATTCGAGCAGGTCGCCGCGGTGCTTGGGGAAGATGCGGCCGCGGCTGGGGGCGCCGACCTGGTGCCCTGCGCGCCCAATACGCTGCAGGCCGCGCGCGACGGACTTCGGTGATTCGACCTGCACAACGAGGTCGACCGCGCCCATGTCGATACCGAGTTCGAGGGAGCTGGTGGCCACGAGCCCGGGAAGCTGGCCTGCCTTGAGGCGCTCCTCGATCTCGACCCGCTGTTCGTGGGAAACCGAGCCGTGGTGGGCGCGAAGGAGCTCCTCACCGGCGAGTTCGTTCACGCGCAGGGCAATGCGCTCGGCGAGGCGGCGGTTGTTCACGAAGATCAGCGTCGACCGGTGGGAACGGACGAGTTCGAGGAGCTGCGGGTAGATTGCCGGCCAGACGGAGCTGTGGCCCTCGTTGCCGGTCGCCGCGGTCTGGGGGTCCGGCAACGTGTACCCGGAGACGTCGGGCTTCGCGAGGTCTTCGACGGGAACGATGACCTTCAGGTCGAGCTCCTTGCGGGAGCCGGCGTCGGCGATTTCGACAGGGCGGTCGCCGGCGAGGTAGCGGGCGACCTCGTCGAGCGGGCGCTGTGTGGCCGACAGGCCGATGCGCTGCGGCGGCCGTTCGCAGAGGTGTTCGAGGCGCTCGAGCGAGAGGGCGAGGTGCGCACCCCGCTTCGTGCCGGCCATCGTGTGGATCTCGTCGACGATGACGGTGTCCACAGTGCGAAGGATCTCCCGAGAGCGCGACGTGAGCATCAGGTAGAGCGACTCGGGCGTGGTGATGAGCACATCGGGCGGGTCGCGGCGGATGTCCTCGCGTTCGCGGGCGGGGGTGTCTCCGGTCCGGGTCGCGACGAGGATGTCGGGCGGTTCGAGGCCCTCGCGGGCCGCGGCGATGCGCAGGCCCGCAAGCGGCGCGCGGAGGTTCCGTTCGACGTCGTAGGAGAGCGCCTTCAGCGGGGAAACATAGACAACGGAGACGCCCGGGCGTTTCGGCTTGCCACGCCGGTCCACCGGGAGCGGGGGCCGTTGCACCAGCCGGTCGAGGCACCAGAGGAATGCGGCGAGCGTCTTCCCGGAACCGGTCGGGGCGAGCAGAAGCGTGTGCGAGCCCTTCGCGATGGCGCGCCAGCCGAGCTCCTGCGCGGGCGTCGGCGCTTCGAACGCATCGAGGAACCACTTGCGTGCGACCGGGCTGAAATGGTCGAGGGCGCCGGGCATGGGGATCATTGTGCCAGACCGGGATTCGGCAGAACACTCGTTCTATTTGCGTCTCGCCGCAATTGCGACGAAGCCGGTAGACTGGCGAGCCGGAGGTGCCACATGGACATCGGGCTGATGGTTGAAGGACAGAATGGGCTCACCTGGGAGCGCTGGGAGCACATCCTGGAGCTCGCCGAGCGGTTGAACTTCCCGACGGTTTTCCGTTCGGACCACTACTTCATCGGCCCGCAACAGGACTCGCTCGAAGCGTACCTGTCGTTCGTGATGGCGGCGCGAGAGACGAGCCGGATCCGGTTTGGACCGCTCGTTTCGCCGGTCACGTTCCGGCACCCGGTCGACGTGAGCCGGATGGCAGCGCAGATCGACCAGCTCGCCGGCGGCCGGTTCGTCATGGGCCTCGGGGCAGGCTGGAACGAACCGGAACACCGGGCGTACGGCCTGCCGTTCCCGCCGGTGAGGGAGCGGTTCGACCGGCTGGAGGAGGCGGTCCAGGTCATCACCAAGCTGTGGGAGCCGGGGCCCGCGAACTTCGACGGGAAGTACTACCGGCTCGAAGGCGCGGAGGCATTGCCGAAACCGCCGCGGGGCCGCATTCCCGTGCTCATCGGCGGGAGCGGCGAACGGCGAACGCTGCGTCTGGTGGCAAAGTACGCCGACGAATGGAACGGGGTGAACCTGTCGCCGGAGGTGTACCGCCAGAAGGTGGAGGTGCTGGAGCGGCACTGCGAGGAGGTAGGGCGCGACCCCAAGACGATCCGGCGATCGATGATGGCGTTCGGGATCGTCGGGCCGACGGAGCGCGACCTGGACGCGGCATCGGAGCAGCTGATGCGGATGTTCGGCGCGCCGGCTGGCATGTCACCGGCGGAGTTTCGGAAGCGGTCGAAGGAGCGCGGCCTCATTGTGGGCAGCACCGACGAGGTGGTGGATACGCTCGGGCAGCTAGCGGAACTGGGCCTGCAGGAAGTGCAGTTCCAGCACTTCAACTTCGACTCCGACGCGGTGCCGGAGTACCTCGCTGCGGAGATTGCGCCACGGGTGAAGGCGTTCTAGGCGTTACTGCTGCTCTCTTCCGGTTGGCTCCCGGGCGCGGCCAGTTCCTTCGGTTCGTCCTGCTTTTTTGACTTCGGCAGCGACTTCCTGCGGCGGCGCTTGGGCTCGACGATGAAGCCCAGGCGCTTGCGGTGGTGTTCTTCGGCAGGGTGGATACCCACCCGGAACACCGTGCTGTAGGGCACGAACACCTGCACCGGGTGGTCGTGGTCGGGCTGGGACGTGTGGAGCGCAACCCACTGGTCGGAGAGCCCGGAGATGCCGTTCACGTAGTGCGTGGTGCCATCCACCGTGAGGATTTCGACGATCGGCGTACCGCAGTCCGTCTGCTTGCAGAAGTTCTCGATCGCTTCGGGGAGGACTTGCTGGAAGAAGTTACGGTCGAACGGGACGTTCTGCGGCGGCGGTTGCGGCGAGCCGTGCTGCGGCGGCAGCACGGGCGTCGTTACGCCGGGAGGCAGGTAGATCACACGGGAAGGCATCGTCATGCCCCTAGCTTACGCGCTGGCGCATCGCGAAACAGCCCTCCCGTGGGTGGAGGCTCAGGCGCGCGTCGCCGTGAATGGGCCGGATCCGAAGGCGCCGAACTGCACGGTGCCACTGATCTGGTCGCCTTCGTGGGTGCCTTCGAACTTGAGTTCCATCGGCCCCATCGCACCGTTGAACATGGTGGTGAAGTTCACAGCCGCACCGTTCACACTGCCGCTGACGTCGGATGCGCCCTGTGGCGCCTTGAATGAACCGGAGAGATCGCTGCCCGAGGCCGCCAGTTCGAGATCGACCTCGCGGGTGCCCATCGGCGTCTGCATGCTCAACTTCCAGTTGCCGTCGATTGCCATGTGTACCTCCTACGCGTGTGTGCAGGACGGAGAACGGGCATCATAGCACGGGAAATCGAACGCGATTCGGTGCGCGACAGTGCCCGCCCGGGCGTGGGTCTGGGCCCGGGGCTGCGATACACTGGCACGGGACGCACGGGAGGGTGCAGATGTCGGATAACGGGATTCAGCCACCGCTGTTTTCGCAGGAGGCGCTCGCGGCGCTTTCGCGAAAGGTTCACGCGTGGGAAGAAGGGCCGCTCGCGAAGACGCTCAGCCGGCAGCCCGAGCGCCGCGAGTCGTTCTCGACCAGTTCGACGCCGGTCCAGCGGCTCTACACGCCGCTCGATGTCGCGGACATGAATTACGAGCGGGACCTGGGATTCCCGGGCGAGTACCCGTTTACTCGCGGCGTGCAGCCGACGATGTACCGCGGCCGCTACTGGACGATGCGGCAATACGCGGGCTTCGGCACAGCCGAGGAATCGAACCAGAAGTTCCGGTACCTCCTGAGCCAGGGGCAGACGGGCCTCTCGGTCGCGTTCGACCTGCCGAGCCAGCTCGGTTACGACTCGGATGACCCGATGGCCATCGCCGAAGTGGGGCAGGTCGGCGTGGCGATCGACTCGCTCTACGACATGGAGACGCTGTTCGACGGCATCCCGCTGGACAAGGTCTCCACGAGCATGACGATCAACGCGCCGGCGCCGGTCATGCTCGCGATGTACATCGCCGCGGCGGAGAAACAGGGCGTCCCCAGCGAGAAGTTGATGGGGACGGTCCAGAACGACGTCCTGAAGGAGTACGTGGCGCGGGGAACCTACATCTTCCCGCCAGGGCCGAGTGTGCGGCTGGCCGCCGACGTGATGGGCTACTGCGCGAAGCACGTTCCGCAGTGGAACACGATTTCGGTGAGCGGCTACCACATGCGGGATGCGGGCGCGACAGCGGCCCAGGAGATCGGGTTCACGTTCGCGAACGCGAAGGCGTACATCGACGCGGCGCTGGAGCGGGGGCTCCAGATCGACGAGTTCGCGCCCCGCATCAGCTGGATCTTCAACACGCACAACAACTTCTTCGAGGAAGTGGCGAAGTACCGGGCGCTGCGGCGGCTCTGGGCGCGCATCCTGAAGGAGGAGTACGGCGCGAAGGACCCGCGCTCGATGATGCTGCGCACCCACACCCAGACCGGTGGGTCGACGCTCATGGCGCAGCAGCCTCAGAACAACATCGTGCGGGCGGCGATCCAGGCGCTGGCCGCGGTGTGTGGCGGTGTGCAGAGCATTGCGCTGAGCTGCTTTGACGAAGCCCTGGCGCTGCCGACGGACGAAGCCCAGCGCATCGCCCTTCGCACGCAGCAGATCATCGCGCACGAAACGGGCGCTGCAGACACGGTCGACCCGATGGCCGGCTCGTATTACGTCGAGTACCTGACGAACGAACTCGAGCGGCAGGCGATCGAGTACATGAAGCAAATCGACGAGATCGGCGGCGCCGTCGCGGCCATCGAAAGCGGCTGGATCCAGACGCAGATCGCGGAGGCCGCATGGGAGTACCAGCGCAGGGTCGACGAGAAGCAGGAGATCATCGTCGGCGTCAACGAGTACGTCGAAGGTGGCGAGCAGCAGCCGGCGATTTTCAGCGTCGATCGGCGGTTGGTCGACCACCAGCTCAAGCGGCTGGAGCAGCACCGGAAGAACCGGGACATGGCGAAGGTCGAGGCCGCGCTAGCGAACCTGAAGCGCGTGTGCGCCTCGGATGAGAACACGATGCCCGCCATCCTGGAAGCGGTACGGAGCTACGCGACCCTCGGCGAGATCTGCGGAGCGATGCGGGAGGTGTTCGGGGAGTACCATCCCCCGACGGTGATCTAGGCGTCGCGACCGGCAGCAGGAACGCGGGGGTGACCGTTGGATCGGTCACCCCCGTTCTTCGTGCAGACCCGGCTCAGGAGGCGCCCAGCGCCTCTTCGCCATAGGTGGTCCGGATGTGGCCGCCCTCGCGCAGGCGTTCGATTTCCTCGTCGCTGAGGCCGAGTACATCGCGGTAGACGTAGTCGTTATGTTCGCCGAAGAGGCACGGTTCGGTGCGCAGGGTGACGTTGGACTTCGAGAAGCGGTAGGGCGGCAGCGAGAACACGGTCTCCGGGTAGTCCTCGGTGGCCGGGAGCGTCGTCCAGGCGCCGGTCTCGGCGAGGTGCGGGTCCTCGGTGGCGTCCTTTGCACTGAGCACCGGGCCAGCCGTGACGCCCGCTTCCTGGAGTTCGCGGAAGAGGTCGTCGCGGTCGCGGTTGGCGGTGAACTCGGCGATGCGCTCCTCGATCATGGCCTGCTCGGCGGCGCGCCCTTCCGCGGTGGCGAACTCGGGCTTTGTCGCCCAGCCGGGGTTGCCCATGAACGCGACCAACGCGCGCCACTCTTCGTCGGTACGAGCGCTGATGGCGATCCAGCGGTCGTCGCCGCGCGTGGGGAACACGCCGTTCGGCACGAAGCCTTCGATGCTCCGGTTGCCGATGGAGCGGTGCTCGCGGCCGTTCCAGGCGGCATCGAGGGCGGCCTGGGGGAACATCTGCGAGGAGCATTCCGCCTGTGCGAGTTCGACGACCTGGCCCTGGCCAGTTCGCCGGCGGTGCCGTAGCGCCGCCAGGACTCCGATAGCCGCGTGGGCACCGGCGAAGAAGTCGCCGGCGAAGATCTGCACATTCGTCAGCGGCGAGGTGTCTTCGTACCCGCGGAGGATGGTCGAACCGCCGACGGCGTCCATGTGCGCGCCGTAGCCGCGGCCGTTCACATAGTCGCCGGTCCGCCCGTACGCCGGGACATGGAGGATGATGATGTCGGGCCGGATGGAGCGGATGGTGTCGTCGTCGAGGCCGAGCCGGTCGAGCGTGCCGACGGGGAGGTTCTCAGCGGTGACGTCACTGATGGCGAGGAGTTGCTTGACGACGGCCAGGCCTTCGGGACGGCGCGAATCGACCGTAAACGACTTCTTGTTCCGGAGGACATGCAGGAAGGCCGGAGCGTTGTTCCACGGGTGGGGGCCGGGGTCGTTGTTCGGGTGGCCGCCAAGCCACGGCGGGATGAGCTGGCAGGTGGTCTTGTCGATGCGCGGCGACGCGGCTCGCGTCATGGGGTTCCAGACGTACGGGTTTTCGACCTTGATGCACTCGGCGCCCATGTCGGCGAGGTACATGGTGGCCGACTGGCCGGCCCAAACGATGGTGAAATCGCAGATGCGAACGCCTTCGAGCGGCAGATAGTCGCTCATGCAACGACTCCTTCCTGGTAGAGCGCGTCGACCTGGTCCTGGCTGTACCCCAGTTCGCCGAGGATGGCGCGGGTATGTTCGCCGAGCTGCGGGGCGGCATGGCGAATGCGCCACGGCGTCTCCGAGAGGATGTAGGGCCGCCCGAGCATCGGGAACCTGCCGAGCGTGGCGTGTTCGACCTCCGTCCAGAGGCCGCGTTCCCGGAACACCGGATCTTCGTAGAGGTCCTTGCCGGTGAACAACGGCGCGACGAGTGCGCGAGCGCGACGGGCCTCTGCCCAGATCTCGCGGCGGGTACGGCTGAGCATCCATGGGTAGATGATGCCGTCCGCCTCCTCCTTGGCGGCGGGGTCGAAGGCGATGGCCGGGTTCTGCCACTTCGGATCCTTCAGCACCGGGTCGCCAATCATCTCGGCGAAGCGCTCCCAGTAGCTGCCGCGGGAGGCGGTCACTTCGACGTAGCCGTCGGCGCAGGGATAGATGCCGCCAGCAAGGCCCGCGCCGGAGTGCTCGGGGCGGGAGTTGAGCCGCCCGGACCAGCGGTAAGCGAGGATGGCGGAGCTGCGCCGGTCGACGCTGTTTATCTGGACATCGAAGAGGGAGAGTTCCACGTGCTGGCCGATGCCGTGAACCTCGTAGGCGTGGATCGCACCGAGGGCGGCGATGGCGCCGACTGCGCCGGACTGCAGGAGCGCGGCGGTACCGCCGAGCTTGAGCGGTTCGCGGTCGGCGGTGCCATGGCTCCACATCTCGCCGCCCATCGCATAGAGGACGGTCTCGGAGAGGCGGTAGTCGCGGTACGGCCCGCTGAAGCCGAAGTTCGTAATCGAGAGGACCGGGACGTCCTTCCACGCCTTGATTGCGTCGTAGGTCAGTCCGAGCCGTTCGGCGACGGCGGGCGGATAGGCAAGGACCACGAGGTCGGCGAGCCGGGTGAGGTCGCGAGCGATCTCCTTGCCGCGTTCGGTCTTGAGGTCGAGGACGATCGACTCCTTGTTGGTGTTCAGGAACTGGTACGTTCCGCTCCGTTCGATCCCTGGTTCATCCCCGAGCCACGGCCCGAGGCGGCGGGCAGGGTCGCCGCCGGGCCGTTCGACTTTGATGACGCGCGCGCCGAGGTCGGCGAGCAGCTTGGTGGTGTAGGGCCCGGCGATATGGCTCGAGAAGTCGAGCACGGTCAGGCTTTCGAGTGCGTCCATCGGCAGACTTTTTCCTCCGCAGGGAACTCTATAGCAGCAATGCTCTTGACGGCAGCCGCTGGATGCGCATGCTTGGCCGCCAACAGGAGGGACGTCATGGGCGACCGTGTTGTCGGGCCGTTGCGCGAGATTCGCCAGCCGCTGCATGAGGGGCTTCGGCAGCTCCAGGCGGCGGCGCGGGCGGTAAGCACCGGGGACGCCGCGACCGCCCTGGCCGCGGTCGATGCGGCCCTCGAATATCTCGACGGGCAACTGCTTCCACACTGCCGCGCGGAAGAGTTCACGCTGTTCCCGGCAGTCGACGGAGTGATCGGGGGCAGCGGGGCGACCGACGTGATGATCGTTCAGCACCACACGCTCAATCAGATGACCGGGGACCTGCGGCAGGTGGCCGAGGCCGCGCGCACCGATAACGACGTCGCGGCCTACGCGAAGTACCTCGAGCCGCTGCTCCACGGCCTTTACGCGCTCGCCCGCTCCCACCTCGAAGCGGAGGACACCGCATACGTGACGCTCCTGGACGAGCACCTCAGCGAGTCGCAGGTGGGCGTGATCGTGGAGAACATCGGGCGAATCACGGCGGCGCAGTAGCGGCGGGCTGGCGACGCCGTGATCAGTGATCAGTGCTCAGTGATCAGTGCTCAGTGCTGAGTCCTTAGTGCTGAGTCCGGGAGGCTGCTATACTCGCGTGCGAGTTTACACGGTACCGGATAGGAGCGATGAGCGAGGGGCGGTTCGAGTATGACGCCGGCGGCGAGTGGGACGGCGAACGGGTGGCGCGGCTCCGGGCGTCGCTGGGGCTGACGCAGGCGTCGTTCGCACGGAAACTCGGCGTGCGGCAGCAGACCGTCAGCGAGTGGGAGACCGGGCGGTACCGGCCGCGCGGGGCGAGCGCACGGTTGCTCTCGATCCTTGCCGAGGAGGCTGCCCGCTACGACGAGCCGGACGGCGCGTCGTGAGCGCGGCGCGCGGCGCGGCGGCCGTTGCGCCCGCGGCGGACGAGGCCACGCTGGCCGCGCTCTGGGCGAGCGCCCCGGCGGGACCCCACCGGCTGGAAGATGGGCGGAGCCTGCGGATCGTGTTCCCGGGTGTGCCCGGGGGCGGGAGCGGCCCGGACTTCCGCGGCGCCATGCTCGTTGCCGGCGGGGATCTGCTCCGCGGGGACGTAGAGATTCACCTGCGCGCGAGCGGCTGGCGCGACCACGGCCACGTGTCCGACCCGGCGTATGCCCGGGTGGTGCTGCACGTGGTCGGCGAGAACGACGGCGGCACGGCTTCGACGCTCCACGGGAGCGGACGGGCAATCCCGATCCTTGTACTGCGCCAACGGCAAACAGCCTTCCCCCCACCGTTCACGCCGCCCTGCGCGCTGGCGGCGGGGAGGGGCGTGGAGGTGGCCCCCGCGCTTGGCAGGATGGGGCTTCGGCGGCTCCGCGTGAAGGCCGCGCGCGCCCAGCCACTGGTCGCGGCCGAAGGGCCGGGACAGGCGCTCTATGCGCTGCTCCTCGAAATGCTGGGTGGGCCGGCGAACCGTGTCCCGTTCGGACAGATCGCGCGGCGACTTCCGCTGGCAGCGCTGCTCGAACGCGCGGAGGATGCAGGAGCGCCGCGGGCGCTGGCGATCGCCGCGGAACTGAAGGGCGTCGCGCGGGCGCTGGTGCTGCAGCGGGCCGGGGTTCGGCCGATGGCAGCGCCGGGCCGAAGGCTCGACGCCGCGGGAGCGCTGATCGCCCGCCTGTGGCCGGCCGGTGCGGGTTCAGCGTGGCCGGCGATGCTTGAGCCCGATAGGCTCATCCCGGCGCTGCGGGCGGAGGGGATCGGCCGGAGCCTGGCGATCGAACTCGCCGTGAACGCGGTGCTCCCTGTCGCGCTCGCTTCGGGCGCATGGTCCGAGGAGCCGATTGAATCGGCCTTCGCTGCGCTCCCGTCGCCCGGGACGTACGGCAAGCTGCGGCGGCTCGAAGGGTGGCTGTCGGCCAGCGGGGAGAAGCCGTTCAGGTCGGCGCGGGCGCTACAGGGCGGCCTCCTGTTGCACGCGGACTACTGCACGCAGGGAGCCTGCGGCCGGTGTCCGCTGTCCGGGTGAGGCACCGCGACTGCTGCACTGCGCGCAGCGACTATCCCTCGGCGCCGGAAGGAACGGCCCCGTCCTTCTTCACCACGAGGACACGGTCGACGCGGCGGCCGTCCATGGCCATGACGCGAAACTCGTAGCCAGGGACAACGACGCGGTCGCCGACGCGGGGGATGCGGCCGAGCCGGGTCATGATGAAGCCGCCGACGGTGTCGTAGTCCTCGTCGGCGAGGTCGCGGCCGATCGCGTCTTCGACGTCTGCGATGAGAGCGAGGCCGCTCAACAGGAGGTTCCCCGTCGGGAGCGCGCGCACCGTTTCGGCGCCACCGGTGCGGCCGCCCATCCAGCGGCCGAGCAGGCGGTAGAGCACCTCGTCGGCGGTGAGGATACCGCTGGTGCCGCCGTGCTCGTCGACAAGAATGACGATCTGGACCTGGTTCGCGCGCATGGCTGCTACAGCCACCTCGACGCTGACCGATT
>CAZWBW010000083.1:10148-11912 GCA_964632355.1 uncultured Anaerolineaceae bacterium
GGCAGGCCGGATAAGCGAACGCCAGTCGGTTTCGCCGCGGCGGACGAGCGCCAGGAGGTCTTTCGCGTCGACGATGCCGAGGATGTGGTCGAGGTCGTCTTCGAACACGGGGTAGCGGGTGTGCTGGTAGCGGTCGACGGTCGAAAGCACCTCGTCGAGGGAAGCGTCGGCGTCGATGGCAACGAGCTCGGTGCGGGGGATCATGATCTGGTCGGCCTGGATGGCGCTGAATTCGAGCGCACGGCGGGCCAACAGGAGTTCCGACTGGGAGAGAAACCCGGCGCGTTCGCTGGCCGAAAGGACGAGCTCGAGTTCTTCCGGTTCGAGGCTTTCTGACTGGTCGACGGATGGGTCGACGCCGAGGGGTCTCACCACCGCGCGGCCGGCGGCGTTGAGCGCCCAGACGAACGGGCGGAACACGCGCCGGAAGATCTCGACCGGCACGACGACCCAGAGGGCGACGGCTTCGGTGCGGGCGATGGTGAACGCCTTGGGCGCGAGTTCGCCGAACACGATGACCGCGCTGGTCACGATGCCGAACGAGATGACGAACGCGATCGTGTTCGCCACCGCCGAACCCGCCCAGCCGAAGATGGCCTCGACCGGTGGCTCGATAACGCCGGCGAGCGCGGGTTCCCCGATCCAACCGAGGGCGATGCCGGCCATGGTGATCGCGAGCTGGGTGGTGGCGATGGAGTTGTCGAGCTTGTCGATGGCGGTCTGGAGCAGCTTCGCCCGGGTGTTCCCTTCCCGGGCGAGCTGTTCGACGCGCGTGCGGCGCACGCCGACGAAGGCGAACTCGGCCATCACGAAGAGGGCATTGAACGCGACGAGGAGAACGAGCGCGAGGAGCCCGAGGACAATAAAGGCGGTGTCGGACACGGCGGTAACCCCCAGCGGATCGTAACGCAGGCCGCCAGTGTGCGCGGAGGATGCGACGTATAACGCTGGTGCGCCCTACACTGGCTCCGTGGACCAGTCCCGCATCCGTAACTTCTGCATCATCGCCCACATCGACCACGGCAAATCGACGCTGGCGGATCGGCTGCTCGAACGCACCGGCACAATCAGCGAGCGGGAGATGGCCGAACAGCTGCTCGACTCGATGGACCTCGAGCGGGAGAAGGGCATCACCATCAAGGCGTCGGCCGCGCGCATGATGTACCGGGCGAAGGACGGCACCGAGTACCAGTTCAACCTCATCGACACGCCGGGGCACGTGGACTTCACATACGAAGTCTCCCGGTCGCTGGCGGCGTGCGAAGGCGCGCTGCTGGTGGTCGATGCGTCGCAGGGCATCGAAGCCCAGACGCTGGCGAACGTTTACCTGGCGCTGAACCAGGACCTCACGCTCATCCCGGTGCTGAACAAGATCGACCTGCCGCACGCGGAGCCGGAGCGCGTGTCGGCTGAGTTGGAGCGCGTCGTCGGGTTCGCGCGGGACGAAATCATCCTGGCGAGCGCGAAAGAGGGCGTGGGGGTCGACGAGATCCTGGAGGCGATCGTCGAACGGATTCCTCCGCCGAAGGGCAGCCCGGACGCCCCGGCAAAGGCGCTCATCTTCGATTCGAAGTACGACGCGTACAAAGGCGTGCTGGCACACGTGCGCGTGTTCGATGGCGTATTCGAAGGCCGCGCCGACCTGAAATTGATGGCAACGGGCGTGCGCTTCGAACCGCTGGAGTTCGGGACGTTCAGCCCGCAGATGCGGCCGCTGGATGGTCTGCGAACGGGTGAAGTCGGGTATGTGGCGACAGGGCTGAA
>CAZWBW010000083.1:11922-12139 GCA_964632355.1 uncultured Anaerolineaceae bacterium
GCCGGCCCCCGAACCGTTGCCCGGGTACCGCGAGGTCAAGCCGATGGTGTTCGCGGGCATCTACCCGACCGATTCGGACCAATACCAGGACCTGCGCGAGGCGCTGTCGAAGCTGGCGCTCAACGACGCGTCGCTGGTCTACGAGCCGGAATCGTCCTCGGCGCTGGGATTCGGGTTCCGCTGCGGGTTCCTGGGCCTCCTGCACCTCGAAATCATC
>CAZWBW010000084.1:0-12094 GCA_964632355.1 uncultured Anaerolineaceae bacterium
GCGTGTTGACCGCGATGAAGACGATGCGCGCTTCGAAGCGGTCGGGGTAGACACTGGAGAACGACAGGCGGCCAGCGGCGAGACCGCGCTGGAGCAGGTCATCGAGTCCCGGCTCGTAGATAGGTCCCCGACCCTGGCGGAGCATTTCAACGCGCGACTCGTCCGTATCGATACAGTCGACGTGGTGTCCAAGGTCGGCGAAGCATGCGGCCGAAACGGCGCCCACATACCCACAACCAATGACGGCGATTCGAGTCACGCGATCCCCCTAAGGGTGGAGTAAGAGCGATGCGAGGCCCCGTAACAATTGCGCTTCTCCGTTGATGGTGCGTTGAGGGCCGGTGGAAGGTTGGGGAACGCGAATCCTGGATGGCGGCCTTAGACTGTGTTCATGAGGCGGGTCTTCCGCGCGCTGGTTGCTCCGTTCCGAATCGTTGCGGTGACGGCGCGATGGTGGGCGGGCACCTATCAGCGCGGGGCGAGCGGTGCGGTGCCCCCTGTTGTCGCGCTTCGCCGCACCGTGGCACTGGCGGCGGTGATGGGGGCAGTGGTTTTGTTCGGCGCTGCCGTGTACCGCGTCATCGATGCCGACAGCGGGCAGGTAGCAGCAATGGGAAGCGCCGGGACCGCCGTAGCGGTGTTCGCTGCCGTTACATGGCCACGCCGCTGAGCGAAGGCATTCGGCACCCGGAGTCAGCATCCGCAGCACAAGCGATCGCAAGCCTTGGCGGCGATGCTGGGTGCGGCGACGCTCCTCGTAGTTGCGGGCGGGTTCTGCTTACGCCGGGGGCGGCGACTCGGCCGTCGTGCCGCGAAGGAGGCGGCGGGCTGGACGGCGCTGGGGCTGCTTGTGCTGGCCATCGGGCTGGTCAGCATGCTGGGTATCGACACACTGGTTGCGCAGACATCGAGGGTGGTTCTGCACTCACTCGGGTGGTACGGAGAGCGGCGCTACATCCAGGAGTTGCTGATAGTGCTGCTTCTGCCAGCGGTGGCCGCAGGCGGACTGGTCGCACAGGCACGATGGCGGGGCGCCTCCGTTGCGCTTCGTGTTGCGCTGGCAACCACCGTCTGCGTAGTCGCGCTCGGGGCCGTGTGGGCCATCTCGTTACACGATTCGGACGCCGTGCTCGGCCGGCGGGTTGGAGGACAGCCAGCCGGGGCGATCTTCGGCGAGGCATGCGCCCTGGTGCTGTTGCTAGCGGCCCTCTGGAAGGAGACGACCAGCGATGATGGGGAGTAAATGGAGAGCGCCCCGGGAGAGCCGGGGCGCCTCTGGCGGGTAGGCCCACTCACCGGAGTGAGCCGGTTGAAAAGCCGGCCAGGACAACGTCTCTGTCCCGGCCGTGTGGAGTGCGCCATTCCGTTCCGCCCTAACCCTAACAACGGGAAGGGCCATATACAAGGCATTTAACAACTGGAATTACTTGTTAACCCGATTGACGGCGTTCGGTGGGCGGCGTCCGTCCAGCGCGGCGAGGATGTTCTCGGCGGCCATCGAAGCCATCCGGGACCGGGTCGCGAAGCTCGCGCTCGCGATGTGCGGGGTGATGATGACGTTCGGGAGTTCGAACAACGGGTGATCGAGCGGCAGCGGCTCCGGGTCGGTAACGTCGAGCGCTGCGCCAGCCACCTGCCCAGTCCGCAGGGCATCGACCAGCGCATCCTGGTCGACGACGGGGCCCCGGGCAGTGTTCACCAGGATGGCGGACCGCCGCATCTGCTCGAATTCGGCGCGACCGATGAGGTGGCGGGTCTCCGCCGTGAGCGGCGTGTGCAGCGAGACAAAGTCGGACTCAGCGAGGAGTTCCGGGAGTTCGCGCCATTCGACGCCAAGTTCAGCCTCGAGCGCAGGCTTGCGGGTACGACTCGTGTACAGCACCCGCATCCGGAACCCTGACGCGCGGCGGGCCACAGCCTGGCCGATCTCGCCGAAGCCGACGATACCGAGGGTCGCGCCGTGCACATCGGGGCCCAGGAACGCAGTGGGCGACCACGTCTTCCATCCGCCTGCCCGCGTATCGCGCTCACTCGTGACCACGTTCCGGGCTGCCGCCAGCAGCAGCGCGAACGCGAAGTCGGCGGTCGTCTCGGCGAGGACGCCGGGTGTGTTCGTCACCCAGATCCCGCGGGCGGCTGCTGCTTCGGGATCAACGTTGTCGTAGCCCACGGCCATGTTCGCGACAATGCGGAGCCGCGGCGCTGCGTCGAGCGTGGCCGCATCGAAGCGGTCGGTGAGGAGGGCGAGGACGGCGTCCGCGCCGGCGAGGCGCTCGCGGAAGATGTCGGGCGGGGGCGGGAGTTCGTCGTCCCAGAGGTCGACGGTGTGCCCGGCCGCACGAAGGTCTTCGAGGGCGGGGCCGGGAATTCTGCGTGTGACAAAAATTCGTGCCATGTGTGCAGTTTGCGAGTATCGAGCTGATTGCGGAACAGGCTGCACTGTGACGGGCTGGCCACGCAACAAGAACCGGACGAGAATGGATTTAACGACTTCCGAGGAGCTGATATGAGCGCCCCTGCTGGAGAGCAACAAGCGCAGGAAAAAGCGAACAAACTTTCTCCCACCCAGGCGGTGTTGAAATCGGTGTACGAATCCGGTGATCGCCTCAAGGTCGACCCGGAAGTGCTGGATTTGCTGCGAAGTTCGTGGCGGGAAGTTCGCGCGCAACTGCCAATTCGAATGGACGACAGGACGTTGCGCATTTTTGAGGGCTACCGCGTACAACACAATGCTGTGCGTGGCCCCTATAAAGGTGGTATCCGGTTCCACCCGTCAGCAGATCTCGACGAGGTGCGCGCGCTGGCGATGCTGATGACGTACAAGTGCGCGCTGATGGACCTTCCCTTCGGTGGCGCAAAAGGCGGTGTGATGTGCGATCCCACGCGCATGTCGGAGACGGAGTTAAACCGGTTGGCGCGTTCGTACATGCAGCACATGCACAACGTGGTGGGCATCAACCGCGACATCCCGGCACCGGACATGGGCACGAACGCGCAGACGATGGCGTGGATGATGGACGAGTACGGCCAGATGCACGGCCACACGCCCGGCATCGTGACGGGGAAGCCGGTCGAGCTCGGGGGCAGCTACGGGCGGGACCAGGCGACGGGCCGCGGGGTCGCCACTGTTGCCACCGAGTACGCCAGGATCGAAGGTGTCGACCCGCGGGACATCCGCGTCGTGGTCCAGGGGTACGGGAACGTCGGTTCGTGGGCCTGCCGGATCCTCCACGAGCGCGGCTTCAAGATCATCGCGATCGGCGACGTGAAGGGCGCGATCATGAACCCGGACGGCATCGATATCGCGGCCCTCGACCGCTGGTTCGCCGTGGCTCGTTCGGTGGCGGGTTTCGAAGACGCCGAGCCGATCACGAACGAGCAGCTCCTCGAGCTGGAGTGCGACTACCTTATCCCGGCCGCGCTAGGCGAAGTGATCACGGGCGAGAACGCGCCGCGCGTGAAGGCGCGCGTCGTCATCGAGGCAGCGAACCACCCGGTTACACCGGACGGAGACGAGATACTGAACTCGCGGGGCGTGATGGTGCTACCGGACCTGGCCGTGAACGCGGGCGGCGTGACCGTCTCGTACTTCGAATGGACGCAGAACATCCAGGCGTTCCGCTGGCCGCTCGAGCGGGTGAACCAGGAGCTCGAAGCGCGGATGCTCTCGGCGTTCCGGTTCCTGATGGACCGGGCGAAGCGCGATGGGACGCACCCACGCGAGGCGGCGTTCGATATCGCACTCGAACGATTAGCCCAGGCGATTAAGCTGCGAGGCTTCGTATAGACGCAGCGTAGGAGCAGCCAGTCGAGCGGGCCCTTAGAATCGCGCTAATGATTCGCAACTGGGCCCGCTCGACTTTCCAGTCCCTTTCGAACCGCGACTACCGGATTCTCTGGATCGGAACTACGCTCTCGTTCCTGGTCTTCATGATGATGAGCGTGGTCCAGAGCGTGGTCGCGTTCGAAATCACGGGAAAGAACGGCGCGGTCGGCGCGGTGGCGCTTGGGATGGGCGTCTCGGCAATCACGATTGCACCGTTCGGTGGCGTCATCGCCGACCGGGTTTCGAAGCGGCGGCTGCTGCTCATCGGCCAGTCACTCATGGCCGTCACGTTCCTGGTGACCGGCGTGCTCATCGTGACGGACCGAATCACGATCGGAGCGCTGATCGCCGGGACGTTCATGATGGGGCTCGTGTTCTCGTTCGTGGGCCCGGCCCGGCAGGCGTGGGTTGGCGAGATCCTTGGCAAGGACGAACTCGGGAACGGCGTCGCACTCCAGCAGGTTGGGATGACCGCGACGCGCGTGTTCGGGCCGTTCGTGGCCGGCGGGCTTGTCGCGATCTCGTTCATCGGTTCGGGCGGCACCTACCTGGTCATGGGCGGAATGATGTGCGTCGTGGTGGCCACGCTGGCGCAACTTCCCCCCACGAAGAACCGGGTGGACGCGGAGAAGCGAGGCGTTCTCGATGATCTCCGGCTGGGGGTGGGGCACCTCGTGGAGCGGCCGCGGCTGCTGGTGCTCGCCCTTTCGTTCATGGGCATCGTCATCTTCGGGTTCTCCTACCAGGTCATCCTGCCCGGGCTGTTGGAAAACGAGCTAGGGCGGCGGCCTGAAGACGTCGCATGGATGTTCGGCGTTGGCGCGGTCGCGGGCCTGTTTGTGACTGTCGGTGTTGCCGGGCAGGCGAGCGGACGGAACGCGTGGCCGCTCATGCTTATCGGCGGCGTCGTGCTCGGGCTCTCGCTCGTGGGCACCGCTGCGGCCGGGACGTTTCCAATGGCGCTGGTGGCGATGTTGTTCGCGGGGGCGGGTTCGAGCGGGTACCAGATGCTGAACAACGCGCTCGTGATGCAGGAATCGGCGCCCGAGTACTACGGGCGGGTCATGTCCCTCACGATGTTCGCGTGGGGACTGAACGGGCTGGCGGGGCTGCCGTTCGGCATGCTGGCGGACGCGATCGGCGAGCGGCAGACGCTGGTGGTCATGGGAATCGGCGTGGTGCTCGTCACCTTCGGAACGTTTATGGCGCAGCGGGCCACCCAGCGCGGCGGCGGCCCGGGGGCGCGCGCGCAGGAAGCAGAACCAACTCCACGGGCGGCAGAACCCGAGCCAGTCGCGGCAACCGAGCCTCTCCCGCCACAATAGAAGCAAGGAGAAGCCATGGGACGAGAAGAGATTGCTGCGCTGATTGCCGTGCTGACACGGATGCAAGAGGAGCCGACGAACCTCGCGATCGGGACGTGGAAGATCGCGTACGACAAGCGGCGCCAGGCGTTCGTGTTCGACAAGTGCGAGAACGACGGCTACTGCGAGGAGCGGCCAGCCGTTATCGGGCTCGATGGCACGGTGATCGACGCGGGCGGGCCGCTGTTCGACTAGGAGGCGAGTTCTTCGGGCTGGCGCGGCGAGCGGGGCGCGAACCCGGTTGCGAGTACCGCGACAGCGAGGAAGACCTGGGCCACCGCATCGAGCAGGTAGATGCGGCTGATTCGCCGACGCAACGAGTAGTAGACGTCGATCGACGCGAGCACGATTGCGCTGCCCGCGGCGAGAAGCCGAAGTTCCGGCGTCTCACCCCGCCGGAGGGCGGAGAGCGTAAGTACGCCGCCGATAACTACGAGGAGCCCGGCCACGGCTCGTACGAGCCAGAGATCAACCTTGGGGCCGGTGACGGCGGTAAACGACCGCATGTGCAGCAGCGGCCAGATACCGCCGACGAAGTAGTACATCCCCTGGCCGAACAGCACGAGGTGCGACACGCCCCCAAGTATCGCATGAGCACCGTCCCGTGCCCCTTGCGACACCGAATTGCGCCTCCCGGTTTCGTCTCGGGGATGCGAAGCTGTGAGTATTCGGGCCGGGGCCCGTGTAGCCCGGCCAACGCTGGATCGAGCAGACCAGAGCCATGATGACGCCACCCGAGATCCGGAAGTTCCTCCAACGTCCACTCGCTGGAGTCGTAAGCACCGTTCGCCGCGATGGTGCGCCGCACGCGGTGCCGGTCTGGTTCCACTTCGACGACGAACGGATCAACATCTGGACTTCGAGTGAGCGCCGCTGGGTTCGCAACCTGGCAGCGGATCCGCGCTGTTCGTTCACCGTGCAGGAGCAGGGGAAGCCGTTCGCGGCCGTTACGCTGCGAGGCACGGCGGAAATTGCAACCGGTGGCGACTGGGTCGCCGAGGAAATCCGCCGCATCGCCGGCCGGTACATTGATAAGCGCAAAATCGAGGAGTACATCGCGGGCTTCCCGGACCTGCAGACCGTGGTGTCGATCTACCCGGAGAAGATCGTCGCGTGGAACAAGGGCTACTGAGCACAGGAGGAGCGTGTGAAGACGTCGTTCTATGAGGCCGACCCGTTCAGCGGCAGCAAGGGCGAACACTGGATCACCATCGATTCGGATTACCGCTGGGAGAAGGGCGACGAGGTGTGGATCGAAACGGGCGGCAAGCGCGTGAAGCTCCGCATCACCTGGGTGAATGTGACGGTGAAGGACGGCGAGGTGACGCGCGAACTCCTGGGGCTGCGGCTGTAAGCACGGCTATTCGATGCTGGACGCCTCGGGGAGTTGCTCACCGCCCTTCGAGCGTGCCGGGATCTCTCGAGCGACCTCACGGAGAACGTCGAGCACGCCGTTCTGTACGGCGTCTCGCGCGGCGCGCACGGCATTGAACACGGCGCGGGCGTTCGAACGGCCGTGCCCGATAACCGTCACGCCGTCGACCCCAAGGAGCTGGGCGCCGCCGTATTCCGCGTAGTCGAGGCGGCGCTTCACTTTGCGAAGCTCCGTGTAGAGGATGAGGCCCGCCGCGCGGTTCCAGGGCGTGAGTTCCACCGCGCGCCGGACTTCGCTGAAGAGCAAGTCGGCGATGCCCTCAACTGTCTTTATGACAACGTTGCCGGTAAAGCCGTCCATGACGACGACATCGGCATGACCGCGACTGAGATCCTTGCCCTCGATGTTGCCGACGAAGTTGAGGCGGCTGTTGCGAAGGGCCTGGTGCACCTCGACAACGAGTTGGTTGCCCTTCGTGGGCTCTTCGCCGATGGAGAGGAGCGCGACCCGCGGCTGGCGGATATCGAACATGCGCTCCATATACGCGGCAGCCATATGCGCGAACTGGATGAGATGGATTGGGCGGCAGTCCGAATTCGCACCGACGTCGAGGAACATCGTGACGCCGTCGGCCCCGGTCGGGAAGATGGTCGCAAGTGCGGGGCGCCCGATACCGCGGATGCGGCCCAGCGTGAGCAACGCCGAAGCCATGGTTGCACCGGTGTTACCGGCGGTCACGAATGCGTCCGCTTCGCCGTTCTTGACGAGGCGCATGCCGACGTTGATGGACGAGTCGGGCTTCTGACGAACCGACTCCGTGGCGTGTTCGTCCATGCCGATGACTTCGCGGGCATCGACGATCCGGAGCCGCGGGACTTCGCCGGTGCCCCGGAGCTCCTGCCGGATGGCTTCGGTTTGTCCGACGAGGATGAGTTCGACGCCGAGTCCGCCTGCGGCCATGAGCGCGCCGGCAACGATTTCGCCGGGCGCATTGTCGCCGCCCATAGCGTCGAGCACGATGCGGACGGTCACCCCTGCGCCCTCCGGGCCGTGACGATCATCCGCTCGCTGCTGCTGGTGAGGGGACCGAGGTCGTAGTCTCCGTAGACATCGAGTTGCACCAGGCCCGCAATCCGCAGGAGGTATTCGAGCTCGAAACGGTGCGGATAGCGGAGCCGGTGCTCGCTGTGGTAGCGGCGAAGCGTCCCGTCGGACGCGGTGACTTCGTAGACGATGTGAAGCCGCCGAACCTGGAGCGCAGCGTCGTCGTGGCGGATGTGCCAGACGAGTAGGTGTTGCCACGACTCGTCGAAGCCATCGAACGCAAGAATCGGCTGCCCGTTCTGAGACGGGTCAAGGTGCATCGCCGGCCCGGGGACGTCGATCGCGAGTATGGCGTTGAAGTGCATCGCCCGCGCAAGCGACTGGAGAAATTCGACCTGCTCGTCGCCGTCCTGGCAGTAGAGGAACACGTCGTTGGCGACGAGCACGAAGCCGAAGTGCTCTTCGGGCAGGTCGGTGTCCTGGGGCCGCCCCTCGTGGAGTTCGATGCGGCCGCCGGCTGCACCCGCGCGTGCCCGCGCACGCTCCAGCATGGCCGCCGAGGGGTCGATGCCGACGACGTGGTGCCCTGCCTGTGCGAGCGGGATGGCGACCCGCCCGGTGCCGCAGCCTACTTCGAGGACGGGTCTATCGGTGCGGCCAGCGAACGAAAGCCACAGACCCAGGTCCTCGTCGTAATCGGCGTGGAGCAGGTCGTACCACGCGGCATCGATGGCATACGGGTCGGTCACTGGTGCGATGCTAGAGTCGCGCGCGGGCGAAGGTCAACGAAGCGTCAGACGGGGAGCCAGTAGAGTTGCTTCCCTCGCATTACCTTGGCGACACGGCCCTGCTCGAACAGGTACTCGAGGTGCGCGAGCGTTTCGCCGACTGCGGCGCGCTGCATGTGCGGTTCGAAGTCCTCGAGCTTGCCGGTCGCCCACTTCACGCGGCCCGCAACCTCCCAGGCGGTGGAGCCACCCCGGTCGACACAGGCCAGCATTTCGTCGAGCCGGATGATGTGGTGCTCCTCGATCTCGCGGATGCGCTTCTGCAGGTCACGGGTATCAAACTCGTGGGCGGGAAGCACGTAATCGACATCGAGATCGACCAGCTTTCGCAGCGAACGCATGTAGTCGCCGAGGGGGCTGCCGTGCGTCTGCGTGTGGATCGAAACGTTTGGGGTAATCGTGGGCAGGATGTGGTCGCCGGTCAGGAGGACCTTGCGGTTCGGTTCGTAGAGGACGATGTGGCCGGGCGAGTGGCCGGGTGTCCAGATGATTTCGAAGTCGAAGTCGCCAACCTTGAAGGTTTCGCCGCCCTTGACCTCGGTGTCGGGCGGAACCGGCGCGACCTTGTCGATCATGCCCATGGAGCCCTGCGCCATTTTCGGGCTGCTCTCACTCGGGACGCCGTTCATCGCCATGAAGTCGGACATCTCGCTGGTGAGGCCCTTCGGGGCGAAGTAGCGGTCCTTGATGAACTCGGCATCCTTTTCGTGGATAACGACTTCGCAGTCTGCGATGCGCTTGAGGCGCCCCGCCATGCCGTAGTGGTCGGGGTGCACGTGAGTGATGTAGAGCTGCGAGATCTCGGACGGGTGGCTCCCGTGCTCGCGCATGCCTTCTTCGAGGGCGGCGTATGCGCTATCGGTGTTCCAGCCACAGTCAACGAGCACGGTGTCTCCGCCGTCCTTGATCATGTAGGGCAGGACGTACGGGAGGCCCTTGGTGACGCGAGGGTGCTCTTCGAGCTGGCGGCGAAGCATCTTCGCGTCTTCGTAGGTGAACTGGGGGAACGGAGTCAGGAGCTGGTAAATGCCGTCGAGAACTTTCACGCGCAAGACCCTCTAGTGGCTCGCCGTCCCCGGAGTGAGGTTGGCGGCAGTCGCCATCCTACGCTTACGCGAAGGTGAATGCGAGCGCGCCGCCTGGCGGAGCGGCGCGCTGAGATGAATTCGCTGGGTTCCCCGGGTGAGCCGCTCAGACCCGCTCGGGAACGAAGAATTCGACGCCCTTCAGGCTGCCTTCCGCGCGCCATTCGTCGAGGATCTTCGAGAACGCCATGATGCCGGGAGCGTAGGCGCCATTCCGGCGGATGAGTTCGCCGTCGGGGAAACCTTCGTTGTTGTAGTAGCCCGGGGTGCAGGACTCGAGGAACTTGATGTTCATCGCCGAAGCGGCGATGACCTGCTGAACCCAGTTGTCCTCCGCCTCTTTGGTGATGTCGACGCGCTCGGCGCCGCGTTTCCGAGCTTCGCCGACGATGTAGGCGATGTGCGAACTCTGCACGTCGAGGACGTGGGTGATGTTGGCACCGCCACCCACCTGCGAAAGGGCGACGATGAAGCAGTTCGGGAAACCGTTGGTCTGCATGCCGAACAGCGTCGAGACGCCGTCCTTCCACTTCTCGGTGAGCGAGATGCCGCCCTCGCCATAGACCTCGTAGCCCGCGCGGCGCTTCAGCGGCGTGCCCACTTCGAAGCCACTGGCGTAGATGATGCAGTCGACTTCGTACTCGACGCCGTTGGCGACGACGCCCCGTTCGGTGATGCGCTCAACGCCACGCCCATCGGTATCGACAAGGGTGACGTTGGGGCGGTTGAAGGTCTGCAGGTATTCGTCGTGGAAGCAGGGCCGCTTGCAGAACTGCCGGTACCAGGGCTTGAGCGCCTCCGCCGTCTTCTTGTCCTTCACGATGGCATCGACGCGTGCGCGAATCTGCTCCATCTTCTCGAAGTCGGCGAGTTCGATGGTTTGCGCGAGACTCTCGGGGTCCATGGACTGGCCGTTGGCGACGCGGCCGCGGAGGAGCTTGCCAATGATTTCGGTCCAGCCGTCGTTGACGAGATCCTCTTCGGCGAACCCACCGCCGGTGAGCGTCGAGAAGTTCTCCATGCGATGGCGCTGCCAGCCGGGCTGCAGGGTCTTGACCCACTCCGGGTCGGTGGGGCGGTTGTTGCGCACGTCGATAGATGACGGGGTGCGCTGGAACACGTACAGGTGTTTGGCGCTCGCCCCGAGGTGGGGGATGCACTGAACTGCCGTGGCGCCCGTCCCGATGATGGCGACGCGCTTGTCGCTCAGCTTGTGCAGGTTCCCGTAGCTATCGCCGCCGGTGTACTCGTAGTCCCAGCGGCTGGTGTGGAACGAGTGGCCCTTGAAGCCGGCGATGCCGGGGACGCCGGGCAGCTTTGGCCGGTTGAGCGGGCCGTTGGCCATACACACGAACTTCGTGCGGAAGCGGTCGCCGCGGTCGGTCGAAACGATCCAGCGGGAGGTGGATTCGTCCCAGCGAAGTTCGGTGATCTGCGTCTGGAAGAGCACATCACGGTAAAGGTCGAAGTGGCGGGCGATGCGCTGGCAGTGCGCGAGGATCTCGGGGGCCTTCGCGTACTTCTCGGTGGGGATGTAGCCCACTTCTTCGAGCAGCGGCATGTAGATGTAGGACTCGGTGTCGCAGGCCGCGCCGGGGTACCGGTTCCAGTACCAGGTGCCACCGAAGTCACCACCCTTTTCGATCATGCGGATGCTTTCGATGCCGAGCTGCCGGAACTTCGCGCCGAGCAGCAGGCCACCGTGGCCGCCACCGATGACCGTGACCTCGACTTCGTCGAACAGCGGGTCACGGACGATGGGGTCGGTGTAGGGGTCTTCGCGGTAGTGCTCGAAGATGCCGGCGGTCTCGATGTACTGGTCGTTCCCGTCGGGGCGAATCCGCTTGTCGCGCTCGAGACGATACTTCTCGCGGAGGGCATCCGGGTCGAACGGCAGTGTCTTCGTGTTGGCGTTGTCCACGCGCTGCTCCTTCTGTGGTCTTGGCCCGCGGCAATACCAATTGCTGCGATTTTCTCTTCCGATAACGCCGCAGAGTTTCGGGGAATCCTAAAGACCGGGAGCAACGCTTCGCAAGACGCGAAATGTTCTCTCGCGACTACGTTGTGGGCGCTCTGCTTGCACCGTCGGCGCGGGCCAGCGCCCGGCGTAACGACTCGACCGTCGGATTGTCGGCCGGGAAGAACGACTCGATCGCGAGTTCGGCGATAGTGATGTCGAGCGCGGTTCCGAACGTGGCGATGGTGCTGAAGAACGAGAGGCGCCGGCCTTCGATGTCGAGAACGAGGGGCACGAACAACCGTGAGGCGGGATCGTCGGGCGGAAGCGGGCGGCCGGGCACGTTGGGGTACGACCGAAGCTCCTCGGCAAGCCGGGCGAATTCGGGATCGCCCGACGACGCAGCCTGCCGGTCGAGCCGGTGGAGCAGGTGCTGCGCGTATTCGCCGAAGTTCACGATATAGGGCGCGAGGCCTTCGGGATGGAGGCTGGCGCAAAGCACGTTCACCGGTGGTTCGAGCACCCCGGGTGATGCGAGTGCCGAAAGCAGCGCCGTTGCGGGCCGGTTCGCCGACACGAGGTCCCAGTAGCGGTTGACGACGACCGCGGGATAGGGCTCGTGGCTCGCGAGGATGCGGTCGATCGCGCCGCGCAC
>CAZWBW010000085.1:0-11875 GCA_964632355.1 uncultured Anaerolineaceae bacterium
CGCTGTTGGCTTCGACTAGCGGGCTAGTCGGCGCTGGGCTGGCGGGCGGGTTCGCGGGTGGTGTGCGTTGTGCCGGAAAGGGCCATGCGGATGGCTTCGCGCGGGCCGGGCAGCCAATCGCGGTTTCGCAGGTAGAAGATGGTGACCGGCACGGAAACGGAGACGGCGATGAGGGCGACGCTGATGCCGCGAGCCGTCCACGAGCTATCGAACGAGTCTCCGAAGCCGACCACGACGCTGGTCGGGACGATGGAACCGAGGAACACGAGCAAGGCGAACAGCCGGAACGACATGTTCGTGAGCCCGGCGGCATAGGCGGCGAAGTCGAACGAGACGGGCATCATGCGCCACCAGAACACGAGCTGTGGTCCCATGTCCTGCGCAATCTGGTCGATGCGGGCGGCGGCATCGTTGCCGACGAGCCGTGGGATGAACTGCCGGCCGAACCGGCGGGAGATGGCGAAGATGATCATCGAACCGATGAGCTGGCCGATGATCGAATAAACGACGCCCAGGAAGGTGCCCCACGCGATGCCCGCGGCGATCATGAACGGCGGGTTGGGGATGGGCGCGAACACCATCGCGGCGGCGAGCACCGCGATGAGGAGGATCGGGCCCCAGATGCCGAGGCCGTCGATCCATTCGCGGACGTCTTCCGCGCGGACGTCGCCGATCATGAGTTCAAGGATGATGAGTGCGCCGGCGCCGCCCATGGCGACGATGCCGAGGACGCGCCTTCGCACCACTGGATGGCGCAATAGGGGTGTCCCGGGCGGGATTTGCCGCGGGGTTTTGCGCCCATTGAGGAAGTCGCCGAATTCTCCCCAGACGACGTAGGCGGTGACGATACCGAGGCCGCCGGCGATTCCTTTGCTGTGGAGCATCAGGTAGGCGCCACCGCCAACGATGAGTCCGCAAAGGATCCCCAGGACCGCGGCCAGCTTCCCTCGCATGCGTTCCGATTGTAGGTGCAGGGACGGGGCGAGGACACCCGGCCCGTAAGGAGGCTTTCTCGGTTTGGGCCAGATGTGCGGAGATTGCAGACCGTGCTAGACTGCCGACCTTACGGGAAGTAGAACCGTTCAAGGGAGGGGAGTTGCATGCGGGAGCAACTCGTAATGGTCCTTCGGCGGCAATGGCCCGACGCCGAAGCGATCGAGATCGAAGATTTCATGGCGATCACGGGCGGGTATTCGCAGGAGACGTACCGGTTCGACGCGTGTATCCGGCGCAACGGGCAGGAAGAACGGCTGCCGCTCATCCTGCGAAAGAACCCGCCGCTCGAATCGGACATCCTGCCGACGAGCCGGGAGTCGGAGCACAACCTGCTCTGCCGGCTTCGCGAACACACGAGCATCCCGGTTTCGGTCAGCTACTGCTTCGAATCCGACCCGGCGACCCTGGGGGCGCCGTGGATGATCATCGAACGGGTGCGCGGGAGCGGGCAGGTTTCGGACCTCTTTAATGGAGGCCCGGCGGCGGACCAGGCGGAGGCCGTGGCCACGCAGCTCTGCGAGAAGCTTGCGGAATTGCACATGACCGACCCGGCGAAGCTGAACCCGGACGGGTCGCTGAACGACCCGCGCGGCGCGGGCATCGATGTGTCTTCGTGGGACCGGTACATGGAGACCACGTTCGACTACTTCATCCGCGGGTACGAAGACAGCGCGTTTAGCCCGCTGCCGAATGTGCTCGACACCTACTACGAAATTCGCCGGCGCAAGCCGCGTCCACTGCCGCTGCGGGTGGTCCATGGCGACTTCAACCCGGCGAACCTCCTGTACGAAAACGGGGAGCTGACGGCGATCATCGACTGGGAGAACTGCCACATCGGCGACCCGCGCGAGGACCTCGGCTGGCTGAAGCACATGGACCTGCTGAGCAACACCGACCTGTTCGGCGCGGTGAAGGAGGATGGCGGGTTCCTGGGGCATTACAACAAGATCACCGGCTTCGACGTGACGGAGGAGGAACTGGAGTACTTCCGGCTCGTTGGTTCGTCGAACATCGCCGTACCGGTGCTTTCGGCGGTGAAGAAGCGGGTAGACCGGCAACACACGGAGCTGATGCACCTCTACCTGATGCAGCCAATCCTGGTTTCGGCGCTTTCGTGGGCACAGATGACGGGCTATCCGCTGGCGCCCGCCACCGCGGGGGGAGAGTAACGTGTATACCTCACCGAGTACCGATGACCTGCTCGAGGGCGTCATTATTGCGCTGGAGCGCGACATCATGCCGGAATGCACGAGCCAGAGGGCGCAGGTGGCGGTGGTGATGGCGCAGGCGGTGCTGCAGATGGCCCGCCAGATGATCCCGGTGCAACTCCAGTACATGTGCGAAGAGCACAACCAGATGGCGGCGCTCTTCCGCGAAATCGGCGAGCTCATCGGCGAGTCGCCCGGCCCCGAGGCCGACCGGCTGCGCGAACTGGCCGCGAAGTACGGCAGCCGCCCGGCCTTCCCCGTGATTCCCTCGACGCAGGAGGTGGTCGAAGGCCACAAGGAGCTCACGCAAGGGCTCGTCGACGCCATTCGCGATCTCGACGTGCTCATCGCGCAGGGCAACGAGAACGCGAGACAGGCGCTGCTCCGGTTCCGCGAGAACTTCGGCCCCCGTGTGGCACGCGACTTCGCGACGATGGTGGTCGGCGCGGGTCTGGCGGGCCGCGGCTAGCGAACCGGGTTCGACAAGCCTGCTGTTGCATCGGACACCCCGGTGCAATCTTCGGGAGGGGTACACGTGGCCATCGAAATCAATCACCGGTTCGTGGAAACGAACGGCATCCGCATGCACATCGCCGAAGCGGGCGAGGGCCCGCTGGTGGTGCTGTGTCACGGGTTCCCGGAGTCGTGGTATTCGTGGCGGCACCAGATCACGGCGCTGGCCGAGGCGGGCTACCACGTCGTCGCGCCCGACCTGCGCGGCTACGGCCAGACCGACGCGCCGGAGGACATCGCGGCCTACACGCAGCTGCATCTCGTGGGCGACATCGTGGGGCTGCTCGATGCGCTGGGCGCAGAACGGGCCGTCATCGCGGGGCACGATTGGGGCGCCCCCGTGGCGTGGAACTCGGCGCTCATGCGGCCCGACCGCTTCCCGGCCGTCATCGCGCTTTCGGTGCCCTACACGCCGCGCGGGCCCATTCGCCCGACCGACGGGATGAAGGCGGCGGCCGGCGAGAACTTCTTCTACATCCTCTACTTCCAGGAGCCGGGCAAGGCCGAGGCGGAGCTCGAAGCGGACGTTCGCCGAACGCTGCGGATGTTCAACTACTCGGCTTCGGGCGATGCGCCGCGGGGTTCGGTGTTCCGGCCGATGCCGAAGGACCGCAAGTTCCTCGACTGGTGCGTCGACCCCGGCGAGGACTGGAACACGTGGCTCAAGCCGGAGGAGCTCGACTTCTACGTCAGCGAATTCGAACGCACAGGCTTCCGCGGCGGGCTGAACTGGTACCGCAACGTCGACCGCACGTGGGAGCTGATGGCGGCGTTCGATGGGGCGAAGATCCAGGTCCCGGCGCTGTTCATCGCGGGCGACCGCGACGGTGTGGTGGCGGCGAACCCGGCGGCGGTCCAGAACCTGGAGACGCACGTGCCGAACCTGCGCGAGACGGTGATGCTGCCCGGGTGTGGCCACTGGACACAGCAGGAACGCCCGGCCGAGGTGACGGAGGCGATGCTGCGGTTCCTGCGGGAGGTGGAGTGGTAGCGAGGGGGTGGCGGCCGGCCTTCGGGTGCTGGTGGTGCGTGCGTAGTTCGTAGTGCTCGGCTGCCCTCATCCGGCATGAGGTGACCCGATAGCCGACAGCCCACCGGTCCCGCGGCCGCGAGGGAGCGCCCTACCGCTCCCCACGCTCCTTCGCCCCGGTACCAGGCGCAACCACCGATACCGGAAACACCCGAACCCCTTCTCCCGCACCGGTGCGGAAGAAGGGGCCGGGGAAGGTGGGCCGGGGGCCCGCTAGGCGAGGCGGAAGCTGCCGGCTGCCTGGGCGAGGCGCTGGGCGAGGGTGCGCATCTGCGTTGCGGTTGCGGCGAGCTCTTCGGACTGCGCCGAGAGTTCCTGAGTCGAGGCCGACACCTGCTGGGCCGATGCCGACGTCTGTTCGCTGGTGGCCGAGACCTGGAGCACTACTTCGGACACGCGTGCGGTGCTGCCGGCCATCTCGCTGGCGCTGGCCGCCGACTGCTCGGCCGTGGCCGCCATCGCTACAGCCGACTCGACGATGCGCTCGGCGCCACTCGAAAGGGACTGGACGTCTGCGGCGATGCGCTCCATCTGCGCGGCCGAGGCTTCGATCGAGGCGAGGATGTCTTCGAGCGCACGGCCGGCTTCGATGGTTATCTGGCGGCCGCGCTCGACACCTTCGACGCCCGCGGCCATCGACCCGACGGCCTCCTGTGTGCCGGCCTGCACCTTGGCGATGAGTTCGGCGATCTCCTTCGTGGCCTGGGACGAGCGCTCGGCGAGGGAGCGAACGTTTTCGGCGACGACGGCGAAGCCCCGTCCCTGTTCGCCGGCGCGGGCGGCCTCGATGGCCGCGTTGAGCGCCAGGAGGTTCGTCTGCGCGGCGATTTCGTCGATGGTCTTCACGATGTCGCCGATCTGCTGGCCGTATTCGCCGAGCTGGTTCACGGTCTGCTGGCTGCGCAGCGAGGCGTTCGCAATCTCCTCCATCTGGCTGACCACCTGCTCGACGGCCTCCTGCCCGCGAACCGCTGCGCTGTTCGCCTCCATCGCCGCCTTTGCGACCTGTTCGGAGGCCTGGGCCACGAGGGCGATGCGCTCACCCATGCGGGTCGCTTCGTCGCGGCTGGACGTGGACGATGCGGCGTTCTCCTGGGCTGCTGCGGCGACCTGCTGCGAACCTGCGGCCACCTTCTCGACTTCGCGAGCCGATTCCTGGGAGAGCGACGAGACGCTGACTGCGGCCTGGGTGACTTCGTTGATGGCGGTCGCGATCTGGCCGGTGGCGGCGGCCATCTGGCCGGAGGCATCGTGGAGCTGGTCGGCGGCCGAGGCGACCGAGCGGGAGTGCTCCTGGACTTCGCTGATCAGCGAGCGGAGGTTGGTGACCATAGCCTCGAGCGCGTTCCCGAGGGCGTCGTCTTCGCCCCGCGGGCGAATGTTCGCGGTGAGGTCGCCGCTGGCCACTGCTTCGCTGGATGCGACCATTTCGCGCAGGTAGCCGGTCATCTCGCCGAAGGCGCGGCTGAGGTCGCCGAGCTCGTCCTTCGAGTCGCGTTCGAACTTCACGTTTACGTTGCCGCGGGCGATGGCGGCGGCCGCTCCCGCAGCCTGGCGGATGGACGCGCTGACGCTGTTGGCGAAGAGGATGGCGCCGCCGATGCCCGCGATGGCCGCCGCCACCGTGAGCCCGACCAGGAAGAGGCGGGTCTGTTCGGCTGCGTTGTGTGCCCTGTCCTTCTGCGCCTTCGCGAGGTTCGCGTTGTAGGCGGCGAGGCCATCGAGGGCCTCGTTCATCTCGGCGATCTGGCCGGTGAGGCTCGTCTCGAGGTTCGCGGCTTCGTTCGTTTTGCCGGCCTCGAGGAGTTCGAGTACTTTCATCCGCTCGTCGACGACCCCCTGCACCTTGACGCGGGCGTCTTCGAACCGGGCACGGTCTTCGGCATCGACGATGGTCTTTTCGTACTCGGCCAGGTCGGACTGGGCCTTGTGGAGAAACGCGCGGGTCTGGTCGACCAGGACCTGGCGCTGCGTCTCATCGGTAACGAGGAGCGCACCACGCACGTCGCGGGCGCTGGCGATGATGGCGCCCTTGGCCGACTCGGAGTAGCGCACGCCGAGCACGTTCTCGTTGTAGAGCCGGTCGCTCCGGTCGACAGCGCTGGAGAGCCCGAACACGCCGACAAGGGCGACGGCGGCCATCAGCGCGGTGACAAAGGCGAAGCCGAGGAGTAGTTTCACCCTCAACTTCAGGTCTGAGTACCAACGCATCCAACAGTCCTCCGATGCTGCTTGGGTGTCAGCGAAGGTTTCGACACCGGGAAATGGATTCGGATGCGTTATTCCCCTCCGTACGGGTGGACAATTCCCTGATCCTTCGGCGAAAAGGACAGTCTCTCGGTATCACCATTAGGGGACAATATGTGTGTGAGTAATGTCAGGATAATATTCGCGGATTATTGTGCGAAACCGGAAATACGGCGGGCCGGCTGTCGGCCGTCGACCAACGGCTGCCGGCCATCGGCTGTCGGCTATCGGGTTACCTCATCCCCCGGACCGATGCGGCAGTGCGACAGAAGGGGAGTGCGCGCACGAGGACGGGCCGCCCAAACGGGCGGCCCGCACCGGAGGTAGCGGTTCGCAGCGGAGGTTAGGAGAGCTGGAAGCGCTGCACCATCGCGCGGAGCTGGTCGGCGGTGGCGGCGAGCTCCTGGGCCTGGGCCGAAACCTGGGCCACCTGCGCGGACATCTCTTCGGCCGAAGCCGACACTTCCTGCGTCGATGCGCCGTTTTGCTGGGCGACGGCCGCGATGGACTGCATGGCCTGGGCCACCTGGTCGGCCTGCGCGGCCATCTGCTGGGTCGCCGAGGCGTTCTCTTCGACGGCGGCGACGATGCTGCGCATGGTTTCGACCACGCGTTCGGCGTCGGGCGCCATGGCGGTGGCGGCTTCGGCGATGGCCTGCATGCGGGTGGCCGCGACATCGACGGCTTCGAGGATGTCGCCGAGGGCTTCGGCGGCGCGGCGGGCCTGGATCGAGCCGGACTCGACGCGCTCGGAGCCGCTCTGCATCGCCGTCACGGCGGCGGTGGTGCCGCGCTGGATCTCGGTGATGAGCTCGGCGATGGCGCGGGTCTCGCCCTGGCTGCGTTCGGCGAGCTTCCGCACTTCATCGGCGACGACGGCGAAGCCCCGTCCCTGTTCGCCTGCGCGGGCGGCTTCGATGGCCGCGTTGAGGGCGAGCAGGTTCGTCTGTTCGGCGATTTCGTTGATGGTTTCGACGACGAGGCCGATGCGTTCGCTGAGCTGCCCGAGCTCCTCGACGCGGGAGGCTGCCTGGAGCACCACTTCGCGGATGGCTTCCATGCCCTCGGTGGCTTCGCGGACGGCGTCGCTGCCGATGGCGGCGGCGCTGCGGGTCTGTTCGCCCGCGGCGGCGGCTTCGTTGGCGTTATCGGCCACGCGCTGGACGCGCTGCGCCATGAGGGTGGTGGTTTCGGTGGCGGCGGTCACTTCGCGCGCCTGTTCGGTGGCGTTGCGGGCAACCTGGTCGATGGCGGCATTGAGCTCGGCGATGGCGGCCGTCGTGGTCTGGGCCGCGCCAGCGGTCTCCTGTGCACCGGCGGCGATGCCCTGCATGGCGGCGCTCACCTGTTGCACTGCCGCGCCGGTCTGGGTTGCGGCCGAACCGAGTTCGCCCGAGACGTTCGCTACGCCAACGGCGGACTGGCTCACCGCACCGACCATCTCGCGGAGGTTGGCGTTCATCCGCTGGAAGGCGAAGCCGAGGCGGTCGCGCTTCGACCGGGGGCGCACCTGGCGGGTGAGGTCGCCGGCAGCGATGGCGTCGGCCGCGCCGGCCATCTCCTTCAGGTAGGCGGTCATGTCGCGGAAGGCGGCCGCGGTCTGGCCTACTTCGTCCCTGTCCTTCACGCGGACGTCGACGTCGAGGTCGCCCTGGGCGATCTGGGCGGCGGCACCGGCGAGTTCGCGGATGGGGCGCGAGAACCGGGTAGCGACGACGAAGACGACAGCGGCGGTGGCGATCACGGTCACTGCCCCGGCGCCAACGAGGGCGCCCTGGAGCTTCTTCACGGGCGCCAGGATCTCGCTTTCGGGCGCGGCAACGACGATGCCCCAGTTGCCGGTCTTCACGGGCGCGAAGTTCATCACCGTCTTCTTGCCGGTGTGCGGGTCCTTTGTGATGATGCGGCCTTCCCTCCCCTCGGCGATGGCTTCGGCCATCTTCACGAGGGAGTCGTTGCCGGTCTCGATGCCCCACTGCGAGAGCGTCTTCGTGCCGATGAGCGACTTATCGGGGTGGCTGACGATGGTGCCGTCGGCGCTCACCATGAAGGCGTAGCCGGTATCGAACACCTTCACCTGGCTGACGGCGTCGTCGACCACCTGGAGCGAGATATCGACGCCAGCGATGCCGACGAATTCGCCATTGCGAATGATGGGCGAGACGAGGCTCGTCATGAGGACGTTTTCGTAGAGGGTCGGCTCGGAGAAGAAGTCGGCCAGGGTCTGCTTCGGCACCTGGTAATAGGCCATGGTGTCGTAGTCCTTGAGCGGGTCGAGCTGGACCTGGCCTGAGAGGCGATTGACGTAGGGGATGAATCGGCCGGTCCCGTCGTGCCCCTGGCCAACCTTGTACGCGTAGTCGCGTGCGTCGAACTCGTTTGGTTCGAAGCCGAGGTAGACGCCGAGGATGTTGGGGTCGGCCTCGAGCAGGCTGTGGAGCATGCGGGTGACTTCGGTCCGGCTGGTGCCCTGGTAGTTGACCATGAGTTCGGCGAGCGTCTTCGCCTTGGCCTTGTTTTCGCGCACCATGGCGTCGAACTGGCTCGAGTAGTTCCGTGCGACTTCGGCGGATGTATCGAATGCCTGGTCGCGCTGGGCGCGCGTTGCCATCGTGATGCCGATGACGACGGTGAGCCCGAGCGCCAGCACGACGATCGGGAGCACCTGGACGAGCATTTTTGCGCGCACCGAACGGATGCCTCTGAGCTGCATGATGTCGCGAACTTTCCGGGCATGCTGGACCAATTCCTTCATCTTCTTCCCTCGATGGTTCTCACCCGCGAACCGGGTCATTACGAGCATCGAAGGGAAGCGCGCGGGCTGAAGTGGGAAGAACCCTGAGCGGGGCTGAAGATCCGCGACGGAAAGGGATAGCGCGGTACGATACGTCCCATGGAGCAACCGGAAGAATCGAGACCCAGGCGGCGCCTGGAATGGACACCAGATGCGAAGCCACCAGAAGGCCAGCGCGCAGCACTCCACCGGCTCGCGAACGCGCTTCGGCGGACGATGGTGGCGCTCATGGACACCAATGCGTCGGAGGAGGAACTGAACGCGGCGGCCGAGGCTGCCGAACGCTTCGCGACGCGGCTCGAGGAAGGACCGCGCGGGCGGGCGCAGTGGGGCTATGCCGAAAGCGCCATCGCGGGCAGGTCCGACGCCTCGTTCGACAACAGCCCGTTGCTCGGGCACGGCAACCCCATCGCCCCACCGATTCACACGAAGGTGGTGGGCAACACCATCGAAGCGCGGGTGACGTTCCCGATCACGTACGAGGGCCCGCCGGGCTGTGTGCACGGGGGCTTCGTGGCCGCGGCATTCGACGAAGTGCTCGGCGTGGTGCAGTCGCTGGGGGGCAACCCGGGCATGACGGGCACCCTGGTCGTTCGCTACAGGCGGCCAACACCGCTGTACACGGAGCTCGTGATCAAGGGCCGCGTCGAACGGATCGAAGGGCGGAAGATCTTCACGGCGGGCGAGCTGTACGCGGGCGACACGCTCTGCGCCGAAGTGGAGGCGGTGTTCATCTCGGTGGGACGCGAGCGGTTCCAGGAGATGGCGAAGCTGCGCGAGGTCCCGTAGCGTCGTGACGAGTACCGGGGCGGCTGCGAAGCCGCTCGTTCATATCTACTGCGATGGCGCCTGTTCGCCGAACCCGGGGATCGGCGGGTGGGGCGCGGTGCTCATCGCGCCGGAGCATGGCAACTACCGCCGCGAGCTTTCGGGCGCCGAGCCGGACACGACGAACAACCGGATGGAGCTCATGGGCGCCATCATGGCGTTGCGCGCGCTCAAGCGGCCGTCGCGGGTGGTGGTGCACACCGATTCGCTGTACCTGCGGAACGCGTTCGAAAAGCGGTGGTTGGACGCGTGGCAGCGGAACGGCTGGCGCACGGCGCAGAAGCAGCCGGTGCTCAACCAGGACCTGTGGCGTGAGTTGCTCGAGCTTTCGGCGCAGCACGAGATCGAATGGCGCTGGGTTCGCGGCCACGCCGGCCACGAGGAGAACGAGCGGTGCGACGCGCTGGCCGTTGCGGCGCGCCTGGAGCTGGCGGCGAAGCTGAGCCGCGGGTAAACCCCGCGCTTACCGGCTGGCGCGAACCGTTACGTAGGATGCGCGTTCTTTCAACCTTTCTCTGGAAACTGAGCCAAAGTCAGCCGGCAGACGTAGAACCATGTAGACCCCGCACAACCCCCATGGGGTACTGGCCGGAGCAGAAGAGGTTGGCTAGCATGAATTCGATGACCGAAAAATTTGATGAAGGTTCCCAACCTCCATTGCGTAACGCTGAACTGGGCTCGCTCCTCCGCTGCAACCGCTGCAAGTTGAGCTACCTGCCCCAGAAGTCGACGAGCGCGCTGAAGCTCACGTACTGCAGCTTCCTCTGCGAACTCGGCGACCTGGGCTTTAGCATGGCGGGCCTGGAGCACATGGAGTTGCGCAAGCCCGACCGCGGCGAGGAGCAGGAGTCGGAGCCGGTCGCAGCGCAGTAGCTGCGAGCCTGCCGACCCGGGCATGAGCCGTTGGCTTCGGGTTGCCAGCGGCGCGGTGAAGTGTATCCCCCGTTACTGGCCTCCGAGCGCCTTCAACGGGTGCTGGCCATCGACCTGGCCCACGAATTGCGGATAGAGGCTGTATCCCAGGAGTTCCTGCAGGCTGCGCGGGAGCTGCCGAACGGTTTCACGCGGGACAGCCAGGTACTGGTTCTCCTGCTGGCGTAGCCAGCTCACGACGTATTCGAGGATGACGCCGAGGCGCGGGCGGTCGGTGGTGTTCGCGCCACCGCCATGGAACACGCTGCCCAGGAAGAACATCACGGAGCCGGCGGGCATCACGGCGCGTTCGGTGATGGCGCCCGGTTCGGGCCGGCGGTCGACCCACTTGTGGCTCCCCGGGATGACATGCGTGGCCCCGTTTGCTTCGGTGAAGTCGTCGATGGCCCACATGGTGTTCACGACGAGTTCCGGGTGCGGGGGCTTCAGCGGGTAGACGGAGTCGTCGCGGTGGAGCGGCTGAGCGGTTTCGCCCGGGCCGATCTGGATGGCCTGGGGGGCGCTGAGCTGGTAGTGCTCGAGCACCCGGTCGAGCACGCCGAGCACGAGCGGATGGGTGGCAGCATCGTCGAAGGCGCGGGTCTTCGCGAAGAGCGCGTAGATGCGCTGCGTCTGGAAGCCTTCGAAGTCGTTCCGGCCGGTGGGCGTTGCGCGGAGGATGGCCTGGAGCGCCTCTTTCTTCGCGCGCACCTCCCCGGGCGTGAGCACCCCTTCGACGATGGCGTAGCCATCGGCTTCGAGCTGGTCGCACACCTGGTCGACTGTCGCGGACGCGGTCAGGTTCCCCATGTCTTCCCTCCTCGCGCCGGGACAGTACCTCCCCGGGCGGCGCCTGCCAAGATGAAACTCTCGTAACTGCCCCCGTTCGCTCCCGGTTCGATGCGGTACGCTGCGAACATGTCCGACGCTGCTTCGAACCCGCGCTACCGCCTTCGCATCGCCCACCTCTACCCGGACGTGATGAACATCTATGGCGACCGGGGGAACGTGATCGCGCTGCGGTACCGGTGCGAGGCGCGCGGGATTGCCGCCGAGGTGGTCGAAGTCGGCGTGGGGAGTGCGTTCGACCCGGCGGACTTCGACATCGTGCTCATGGGGGGCGGGCAGGACCGCGAACAGCGCCGCATCGCCGATGACCTTGTCGCGAAAGGACCGGCGCTGCGGGCCGCGGTCGACGATGGGCTGCCGGCGCTGGCGGTGTGCGGCGGGTTCCAGCTGTGGGGCCACCGGTACGTGGACCACAACGGCGACACCATCCCGGGCATCGGCGTGTTCGACCTCGAAACGCGGCACCCCGGGCCGGTGGCCGACCGCTGCATCGGCGAT